>JBMZMP010000172.1:0-1020 GCA_049619235.1 Thermoplasmatota archaeon | reverse complement strand
ACTTCGTCGGCAACACCGCCACAAACTACCTCTTCGTGGCCGAACAACTCCCCTGGCTCACATACATGAGCGTCGCCAGCACCATCATTCTCTTCGTACTGGTGCTTGTGTTCACCCGGGACATCAAAGCCACCCTCGTTGCAACCGCGCTTGCAGGCATCACCAGCCTCTGGTGGTTCGGCCTCTTGCCGTTCATCAACATCGGCCTCGCCATCACCTTGATGCTACCAATCGTGTTCATCTTCAACATCGGAACCGATTACGTGGTGCACATGATTTGGAACATCAAGAAAGTGGGCAACTCCCGGGAGGTCTTCGAAACCACCGGGAAGGCCATTTTGTTCTCCGCCATCACCACCGCGGGCGCATTCGCCGTGTTCGCGTTGATCCAAAACGTGGCGGTCAGCCGCACCATGATTGCAACCACCCTCGCCATTGGCGTGATTTTCCTCGCCACAATGTTGGTGGTTCCCATCTTCTACAAAGTGCTTGCAAAAGACGAACCAGAGGAAAAGGACAACATCTTGGTAGCCCCAAAGCGTAGGAAGTCGTAATGGACCCGGTGCAAGCGTTCCTGAACCGCCGCGTGCTGCGAAAACTCCGCAAATTCTGGCGCCCCGGCGAAGAAGTGCAAGCGGCGGTCCGTGGCACCATGGGCGAACCAGGCGTGTTCTTGCAGACCAACCAACGACTCGTCTGGGCGCCCTTGAAGCGGCCCCGCAAACGAGCATTGAGCCAACCCGTTGCCCCGATGCAAATTCTCCGCAAGGACGACAAGGCCCGCATCGTGGTGGGCGAGTGGTCCATTGGCGACGTGGACCGGAGTCGCGTTGCGAACTTCGTCACGGCACCCCCTGTTCGGCCTCAACCCAAGCGGAAGGTGGTCCGCAAATTGGTACGGAAGGCGACCCCTGCGAAGGCGCGCCCCGTGGATACGGAGGTGGCTCGTTCGGAGAACGCTCGCAAGGCCCGTGCGCGTGTCTTGTTTGACGAAGGGCGCATTTCGAAGGGTGAGTACGA
>JBMZMP010000171.1:0-1230 GCA_049619235.1 Thermoplasmatota archaeon | reverse complement strand
CCCTCAGCTTGCCTGCCTTGTTTGGCGGGCTGACCCTTGGTTTTGAGGATGGAACGGAGGGCTTCATCAGCGGCGGTTCCTCCTGTTACATTGCCATGAATGACTGGACCATGAATTCCTTTGAATTGGATGTGGGTGGGGCTGGCTGCGGGTTGCCGACGAATGCAAACGGCGACTGCGAACTTGTGGCGCAGTGCTTGGCCGTGGACAAATGGCAAGATGGTCGATTCGTGCCCCAGGAATACACCTACGCGGCCGGCATCGTCCTGCTGGATGACCCACGGGACGGCATCTACCGCATTTCCGTGCTTGACGTAAGCACCGGGGACCGGGACGCGGTTGGTTACTTCTTCGAGCAACAAGCATTGACGTTCAAGAGTGGGCCCGGCAGTGCCACCCTCGAAAACGGCGTCTACCAGAACGGCGAACCGCGGTACAGTCCTTACCTCACCAATGGCACGGATCTAGTGCTCTTGTCTGGCAATGGCGTGACCAACGGCGGAGGCACCTGGCACCTGCGCGTGGCGTACCAAGAACGATTGCCTGCGTTCCAGGCTGACGACATCCGGTACGTGAACAGCGCCTTCAAAGGCGGTCAACAATTTGCGTACTGCTTTGCCATGTTCCCGGCCGACCACGATTGTGGCGGGCCAGTTTCTCAGACAAGCTTCGGTCCGGCCCCCGCCGATATCAATTTCCGAATTTCCTTGCAACTCGCGGAGGCATCCATTGGACTCTGAAAGCGCAGTCAGTGAAGTGTTCAGCGCCATCCTCGCGTTCAGCATCACCGCGTTCATCGTGTTCGTGAGCCTCCTCGTCTTTGACAATGCAAACGATCAAGCCGAACGGGTCTCTGCCGCCGCTGAAGGCGTGGCCATTGCGGAAACCTTGGACAACGCCCTCATGGACTTCGTGCCCCTGCTTGACAACCCCAACGTGGAACGGTACGAATTCCACCTTCAATTGCCCAGAACTGTACAAGGCAACCCCTATTCGGTGGCCATGGACCAAGATACCTTTTACTTGAACGTGACAAATCTAGGCATTGTCGTGGTGTACCCGCTGCGCGTGGCAGACGGCACGGGGCTCATCCCATGCAACTCGTCCGCTGAACCGCAGTACGCCCGCCTCGTTTACGAACGAGAACCCAACCCCCCGCCGGTTCCCGCTCACTGCCACCTTTCCCTCACCTGATACCATGGTAGACCAACCCCCAACCCGCGATGCAAA
>JBMZMP010000170.1:0-1301 GCA_049619235.1 Thermoplasmatota archaeon | reverse complement strand
CCCGGCATCCACCGCAACGCGCTCGAACGGGAAACCGGTTTGAAGAGCGGGACCCTCCGACACCACTTGGACATCCTGACGTCGAAAGGCAAATTGGTCAGCCAGAAGAAAGGCGGCTTTGCCTGCTACGTGCTCCCCGAGCACTACCAACAATTGGCGAGTGCGGGCGCAGTGAAATCGGATGGAGCAAAGGCCATCCTGGACGTCATCACGGAAAACCCTGGAACAAACGCCCGCAACGTCGCGCAGCAATTGGGACTGAGTCCGGGAACCGTGGCGTACCACGTGAAGCGGTTGCAGCAAGCAGGCATGGTTCAGTCCGTGCGGGAGGGCCGCCAAACCCTGCTGCACGTGGTCTCCATGCCTTATCCTGCGGCTTGAACTTCCAGGGCAACGTGGTGTTCAATTTCCGCCCGCACCACTTGCCCGGGCTTCACGGGGCCAACCCCTTCCGGGGTCCCGGTCAACAAGATGTCTCCCGGTTGCAGGGTGATCCATTTGGCTGCTTCGCCAAGCAGTTCCTGCACGGACCACGTCATGTCTGAAGTGTTGCCGTCCTGCCGGAGTTCATCGTCCACCCAGCACCGTAGGCGGAGGTTTTGCAAATTCACGCCCGTGGCGGCAATCCATTCGCCAAGCGGAAGGAACGTATCGAATCCCTTCGCTTGGGTCCATGGTTTGCCTGCCTTTTTGGCGGCCGTTTGCATGTCCCGTGCCGTCATGTCCAATGCCACGGTGAACGCGCTGACACCACCCGACGCACCAATGCGCACAGCCAGTTCCACTTCATGATGCACTTCGCCGATTCCCTCGGGGATGTCGATCCAGTGCTTGGTGATGCTGTTTTCTGGTTTCAGAAACCAAATGGGTTCCGTTGGTCTGCCGTCGCCCATTTCGTCGGCGTGCTTGGCGTAGTTTTTGCCCACGCAGAGGATGGTCATTGGAACGCCCCGAGAGGGTTTGGCTTGCGGCGGTACGGCGTGGGGTCTGCCGCATTCATGCCCATGCGGGGGGCGACACGCTCCCTCCAGAGTCGCGGCATTTCTTCGCTCAGGGCCGCGTAAAGATCTAGGAATGCTTGGGTTTCCTGTTGGATGTAGTGCTCAATGGTTGCGTAATCGCCTTCTCGAATGGCCTTGATGACGATGTCGCCGCTGCCCATTTTGGGGCTGAAATTCTCCAGCTTTGCCCCTTTGAATTGGCCGTTGTTCATCAGCATCGCCACTTCTTTGATGTCGATGCGGGGCTTGTCAATGGCTTCAAAGCGCGTGAATTTTGGAAGAAGCCCGTACGCTTGCGCC
>JBMZMP010000169.1:0-1374 GCA_049619235.1 Thermoplasmatota archaeon | reverse complement strand
GCCTACATCAGCCACTGGGACGGCGGACACGTGGCTGTGGATGTCACGAACCCATTGCTCCCCGTGGAACTGGACGTACTGGCCGACGCGGCGCCAAGCGACGCGCTCGCCGTGCATTGGATGTGGCAAGAAGAATGGGCCCGAGAAGACGGCCGCGTCATCGCTTGGAGTGCCCCCGAAATCGGCGCCCTTGCAACCGGCACCGGCGTGGTCCGTGCCCTCGACGTCACCAACCCCGGCGCGATGCAACAAGTGGGCGCCTGGACCCTCCCTGGCAACACCACCATCGAAGGCATCTACCAATTCAGCCCCCACACGGTCTTTGTGGATCCAGACACCATGCTCGCCGCCGTGAGTCACTACCATGCAGGCGTCTGGATTCTGGACGTCTCCAACCCCGAAGCCCCCGTAGAGGTCGGGTTCTACCAGCCACATGGCAACCCTGAATCACCCTACGCTGGACCCACGTGGTGGAAGAAACCCAACTTCAACCCCGAAGGGTACGGACCCAACGTGTACCAAGCCCGCTGGCACGACGGCTTGCTGTGGGTCACGGACCGTGGAACAGGCCTCTACGCACTCGAAATGCAATTGTGAGGTTTTTCAACCCCTTTTCCACTCCTGAAGATGGGATGCAATCGCAAATTGAGGAGAGGCACGACTGATGACCTCCACAGCCGAACGCCTCGCGAAGGGCCAAAAGGAAATCAGCGTCGCAGAGTTCTTCGAACGCAACCGCCAAGTGCTTGGCTTCGACAGCCCCACAAAGGCCATCCTCACCAGTGTGAAGGAAGCCGTGGACAACGCACTCGACGCGTGCGAAGAAGCGGATAGCCTGCCGGACATCCGGGTCGAAGTCAACCCCGGCGCCCACAAGGACGAATTCGAACTCATCGTGGAAGACAACGGCCCCGGCATCGTGCAACGGAACATGCCCAACGTCTTCGCCAGGCTCCTCTACGGGTCCCGCTTCCACGCCATCCGGCAAAGCCGCGGGCAACAAGGCATCGGCATCAGCGCCGTCGTCCTCTACAGCCAACTCACCACCGGCACCCGCGCCACGGCTACCAGCAAAACCGGTCACGGCAAACCCGCCGTGCAAATGGAACTCACCATTGACACCAAGCGCAACCTCCCCGAGGTGCACTCCAAGGAAGTGGTGGACTGGGACAAGGAACACGGCACCCGCATCCGCGTGGTCATGAAAGCGCGGTACCAAGGGGGCAAGCAATCGGTCTTCGAGTACCTCCGGTCCACCAGCATCGTCAACCCCCACGCCCGCATCGAATTCAAGGACCCCACCGGCACCGAGTACGTGTTCGACCGGGCCACGGAAGAGGTGCCAAAGAAAACCGAGGCCATCAAACCCCACCC
>JBMZMP010000168.1:220-1402 GCA_049619235.1 Thermoplasmatota archaeon | reverse complement strand
ATAGAGAATCACTGGGGCCTGCACTGGGCGCATCGCCGCAGGCTTCCGCCTGCCACCCGCCCCCAACCGCCGAACTACTCCAGTTCCTTCACCAAACGCTCCGCCTCAATGGCCCCGTCCGGCTTCTGCAAGACCTCATGGGCCCAAGTGGTCTCCATGTCCCGCTTCGCAAACGCCGACAAAATCACGCGCTTGGCCCGAGGACAAATGTCCACCGCGTGCCTCAACACCTCGTTTCCAGTGGCCCCGGGCATGCGGTAATCAACAAGAACCAACGCCAAATCCGGCGTCAACTTGGAAATCGCGTCCGTGCCGTCCACCGCAACCACCAACTCAATGTGCTCGTGGCGACGCAACAACATCTCCATGGACTCACGAACCTCCTGATCGTCTTCGGCAAACAACATCTTCTTTCGCCGAGGCGGAACACTCGCAGCGTGCATGGGACTCAATAAGAGATTGCACTCGAAAGCATAAGTACCTCGCGCAACGCCCCCGCCGACCACGCCCGCCCCGAATTGCCCCAAAAGCGGGGGGCAAAAGGGCTCCGTTTCATTTGGAAAATGGTCAAATAGGGGACCCCTGTCGGAAGCGCTACCGTAGGAGAGGAAGCCAGGTCTCGTACCAGGACGACTCGAATAACTACGGAGGTGATAACGTAGCGGAAACAACAATCGTAACCGCCGTAACTGCAGCCCTAGAGCAGGGCAAGGAACTTGGCCGCAAGTTCACGCAAAGCGTGGACGTGGCCATTACCTTGCAGAACGTTGACCTCAACTTGCCCAAAAACCGCATTGAGGAAGAAATCATTCTTCCAAAAGGCCGTGGAAAGCAAGCCAAGGTCGGTGTTTTCGCTCAAGGCGAAGGAGCCACCCTTGCAAAGGAAGTCGCAGATGTCGTCATTCAACCCGACGAATTCGAAGACCTCCAAAAAAACAAGGCTGAGTTCAAGAAAACGGCGAACAAAATGAACTACTTCCTTGCCGAAGCTCCACTCATGGCGCAAATCGGTAAGAGTCTCGGTATCGTGTTGGGTCCTCGTGGCAAAATGCCCAAGCCCATGCCCCCGGGAGCAGACCCCTCGAATCTCATCAACAACCTCCACAACACTGTGAAGGTTCGCAGCAAGGACAAAAAGTCCTTCCACTGCATCGTTGGAAGTGAAGACATGAGCATTGAAGA
>JBMZMP010000168.1:0-210 GCA_049619235.1 Thermoplasmatota archaeon | reverse complement strand
GCATCCCTGTACGTCAAAACGACCATGGGACCCAGTGTGAGGCTCATCTAATGGCCGCCATTGCACAATGGAAGCGCGAAGAAGTCGCCCGACTGACCAAGATGCTCGTCGACAGCCCCGTCGTCGGCGTTGCGGAAATCGGCGGCATCCCCGGCGTCCAAATGCAAGAGATGCGCGCAACCCTCCGAAAGGACGTCAACATCGTCGGCA
>JBMZMP010000167.1:0-1405 GCA_049619235.1 Thermoplasmatota archaeon | reverse complement strand
ATCGAAGGCCATCCTGGAGATGCGGTTGCAAAAGCTCACCGGCCTCGAATCGGACGCCTTGCGTGCCGAACACAAAGAGCTCATGGAGCTCATCGATTGGCTCCGCAGCGTCCTCGGCGACGACAAATTGGTGTACGACATCATGAAAGAAGAGCTCGCCAAGGTGCGAGCAGACTTCGCCGATGAACGCCGCACCGTCATTGAGGACGGCGAAATTGACATTGACAACGAGGACCTCATCCCCGAGGAAGAATCCGTGTACACGTTCACGGCGCATGGCTACCTGAAGCGCATGCCACTGGACACGTACAAGGAGCAAAACCGCGGCGGAAAAGGCCTCAAAGGCATGAAGGCGAAGGAAGATGACCACATCATTGGCACCACCGTCGGTTCCACCCACGACTTCCTCTGCTTCTTCACGAACACTGGCCGCGTCCACTGGCTGAAAGGCTACAAGGTGCCAACGGGAAGCCGCCACAGCCGCGGCAAGCCCGTGGTGAACCTCATCAACTTGGACGAGGACGAACGCGTTTTGGAAATCATCCCCGTGCGTGACTTCGAAGCAGAAGGCGAGAACTTCTTCTTCGTGACGCGCCGAGGCGTGGTGAAGCGCACCGCCCTCTCCGCGTACAAGAATGTCCGCGTGGTCGGCATCAAGGCCATCGAACTCCGCGAGGGAGACGAATTGGTCGCTGTGCGACGCACGGATGGCAACCGAGAAGTGCTAATTGCCACCGAAAACGGCCAGGCAGTCCGCTTCGAGGAAGACAAGGTTCGACAAATGGGCCGCGTCAGCACAGGTGTCCGCGGCGTGACGCTCGGCGAAGGGGACGCGGTTGCGTCCATGGCCATCGCCGAGGAAGGCGTGGAGATCTTGACGGTCACGGAGAACGGCTACGGCAAACGCACCCCCATCGAGGAGTACCGCAAGACCAACCGCGGCGGCAAGGGTGTCCGCACCATCGTTGTGAATGAACGCAACGGGAAGGTGCACGCCATCCGAACCGTGACCGGCGAAGAGAGCCTGCTCATTGTCACCAAGGATGGCATGGTGGTCCGAAGCCCCGTGTCCCAAGTGAGCCAACAAGGCCGCAGCACCCAAGGCGTCACCATCATGCGCACAAGTGACGGCGACAAAGTGGTGCAAGTGGCAGTCCTTCGAGATACGGGCCACGCGGATGAAGAAACAGAAGGTCCCCCAGTGGAAGGCGAAACCCCCGCCCCAGTGGACGCACCGGACACGGACGAATCCGAATGAACCGGGCCTAAAACTGCAAACACCGCAACCTCCCTTTTCCTTTCACCTCCATTTTTCGTTCACGTTGCAAAAGCATTGACGCAATTTTCAAGCCAAACCACCCCAACGCTCTTGGTTCAGGCTCCGCTTTCTTCCATAACTGATATA
>JBMZMP010000166.1:0-1440 GCA_049619235.1 Thermoplasmatota archaeon | reverse complement strand
CGAGGCGCGGCCACGAACTGAGCGAGCCCGCGACAGGGATCGAACCTGCGACCTGCTGTTTACAAGACAGCTGCTCTACCACTAAGCCACACTGGCAAAAGGTGAGGGAAGGGGGGCAAGGCGGGCCACTTGGGGCCCGTATTTCAGCGATGCGATGGGCTTACGGAAGGCTGAACGAGAGGGTTTGGCCGGTGCTGGGTTCGGCGTAGCTGTAGATGTAGATCCACGCGCTGCCGTTGGGCACGGTGCCTTCGCAAGGGCCACCACCTGCATTTGCTTCTCCGGTGACGCCAAAGGCTTCGTCGTAGAAGCTGCAGTCGCTGTCGCCGAGCACGTTGCCGGCGGTACTAATCAGCTTGAGGCCCCAGTATTCCTCGGTGAGCGGCAGCCAGAAGCCGTCGATGCCGGTGGCATCTGCAGGGGCAAGGCCTGCCTTGGTGACCAATTCGATGCCGATGCAGGTGGCAAAGTCGCCCACGCAGCCAAGGCTTTCGCCGAACTCGAACTCGGTTTCAGCTGGTAGCTGGCGAGGCGGTTCGGGCGTGGTCAAGGAAAGGGTAACGTTTCCGTCCACGGTGCTGCCGTCTTCGAACGTCACGGTGACGAGCACGTTGTAGATGCCGCCAACTTGGTACGTGTGTTCAAGGAACAGGTAGCTTCCGGCGTCTTCACCAGAGGTTTCGTTGCCGTCTTGGAAGAATGCAATGTAGCTAAAGTTGCCATCGTAGGAGTCGTAAAACGACTCGTTGGCGATGACGTTTTCTTGGACCAAGTCCACGTCGAATCCAATGGCAATGGGGACGTCGCCGCTGCTTTGGTTGGCGGTGACGTTCACGAACCGAGTTGGGGCATCTCCGGTGGGTGGGTTCCCGCTGGAACTGCCGGTGTTGGAACTTGAGCTGCTGGATCCCGTAGATCCGGTGTCGTCGCTTGGGTCGTCACTGGCACATCCTGCAAGAGCAAGGGCCAGCAGCAGGGCTACCGCTGCAATCGTACGCATATGGGGGTGCTAATTTGGACTCACTTAGTTGTTTCGTGCAAATGTCGGCGCGGGTGCGTTGCGATTGGGCCAGCGTCGGTTCCTCAACGCTTTTGTTCCGCATCTGATTGCGTGGGTTGTGGTCAGCTCAGTCAACGACCTTTTCGCCACCATCCGTGGCAATCCGTTCATCGACGGCTTGGGGTATTTCGTGGAATTGGAAACCTCCAAGCCGGTCACCGCGGACGACGTGGCGCAGTTGACGGAGCAAATGCAGTTTGATTTCTGCCAGCACGCGAAGGCGGAACTGGATGGGTCCCACGTGCTTGGATTGGATTTCCACGACCACGTGGAAACCATCGGCGCCGACGCCAAGTACTACCTGCAAGCCATGGAACGGATTCTTCTCGGCGTGGAGGCCAAGTTTGGCATCACCCATTTGTGCGTGGAATTCCAGTTCA
>JBMZMP010000165.1:243-1457 GCA_049619235.1 Thermoplasmatota archaeon | reverse complement strand
GCCCTTGGACATAATGGCTTGCACTTCGGCCAAGGAAACCATGCCTTCCCGCAACAACACCGGCGCCTCGCCCGTGCAATCAACGACGGTGCTCGCGGTCCCGGGAACCGAGTCTCCCACGACGGGGATTTGGAAGGGAATGTCGCTGGCCGTGATGGGGTCGGGTTGGCCGTGCAGGTTGGCGCTCGTCATCAAGAGGGGGCCGTCTTGCAACAGCTCGATCGCTAGGGGGTGATCGGGGACGCGGACGCTGAGGGTGTCAAGCCCTGGCGCGGCCATGGCCAAACGGTCATCGCGGCGCCGGCACACCAAGCTCAACGGGCCCGGCAATTGCGTCGCCAGTGCCTCTGCAACCGGCGTCGCGTGCACGTACTCCTTTGCCTCGGACCACGACGCAAACCCCACCGCAAGGGGGACCCCTTCGGGCCGTTGCTTCAACGCGAAAATTGCCTTGGCGGCGGCGGGTTTGGCCGCGAGTGCCCAAAGGGTTTCGGTGGGGAAACATGCGGGTTGGTCGGCTTGCAGCGCGGCCCGCACGTCCTGCAAGCTCATTTCTTGCGAGCGTCCTTGATCAAGTCGCCAATGGTCAAGCCCTTGCCGGAGCCCTGCGCCATGCCACTGATGGATTGGGCGGGGCCGCCTTCCACTTTTTCAAGCAACGTGATGCCAAGTTCCCGTTCCATGCGCTTTGCAAGGTCGTCACTGGGGCGCAAGTGGCCGGATTCAATTTTGTGCAATTGAGGAACACGTGCGCTGACCTTGGAGCCAAGTTGCTCGTGGGTCATTTTCTTGCGCTCGCGGGCCTTCCGAATGGCGGGCCCGAAGCCGTCAATGAGGTCCCAGGTTTCTTCTTGGTACACGTTGCGGCTGGTCATGCGGTTTTGCCGCTTCTCCAGGTTCTGGGCGACTGCCGCTTTGCTTCCCGCCTTCGCGGGGCCATCGAGGGCTTCCCCGTACTTGGCGCAGCAGGTGCCCAAGTTCATGGTGGTTCCACTCACCATGTGTCGTCGAGTACTGGTCTTGCTTCCGCACATTTCGCATTCCATGAAAATCACTGCCCGAGGGCCAACAGGACGGCTTATGTTTGCGGAGCTTATCAATCCAACTGGAATGGGCGACGCAACCAAGGCGGAATTGGAGAAACGCAACGCAACGTTGCGCCAAGAGAAGCGAAATGCAGTCGCCGAAACCAAACACTTGCAAGAGGAAGTCAA
>JBMZMP010000165.1:0-233 GCA_049619235.1 Thermoplasmatota archaeon | reverse complement strand
AGTCAAGGCGTTGACGAAGGAAGTGCGTCGCTTGACGGTGGAGTTGGAAAAATACCGCCACCCACCGCACATCGTCGGCAGCATCATCGACATGCTCCCCGACGGCCGCCTCGTCATCAAATCATCCACCGGGCCCAACTTCGTCGTCAAAACCAGTGACGTGGTCAACAAGGACCACTTGGAAGTGGGCACTCGCGTAAGCCTCGCGCAAAACAACCTCACCGTCGTGGGCG
>JBMZMP010000164.1:0-1477 GCA_049619235.1 Thermoplasmatota archaeon | reverse complement strand
AGGCGGCGTGCCAATTCGAGCAATCCGTCGTCGCCGGGGAGGGTCACTTTCTCGACGCGGCAACGGGTCATGTATCGCTTCGCGGAGCGCGCGGCCATGCCGGTTTTTCCGCCATCGCGGGCCAGTTGTTCCAATTCTGCCGTGACGCTGCTTGGCACCACGAACGTGAACGCGCCGTGCAATTCCATTTCCGACTCCAAGTCCGTGCCCTCAGTGAAGGGCAGAAGCAATGCGTTGGTGTCGAGAACGAGGTCCATTACTGGAGGATGCCGTAGCCAATCAAGCGCCAGCGGCCACCCACGCGGCGGGACAGCGCAACGCGGCTTCCGGGCTCGGACGCAACAGGCAACTTGAGGACGCAGGTGGCTTGGTTCTTGGCCACGTTCATGACGAGGCCCACGGTGGTGGCGGTGCCCACGTTGAGCATGAGGGGTTCCTTCACCTTGAGGGGCTCCACGGCTTGATCGTCGCTGGTGCCAACCACGCGGTCCAGGAGTTGAATGTCCATGGTGATGCGGTTGGTGGCGGCGGGGACTTTGCCTTCATGGCCAAGGACGCGGCCAACGAGTGCATCGGCCTTCGTGGCCGAGGGGTCCAGTTCGGTGCCGATGGCAATCAAGCCGCCCGGGCCCGCTTCCTTGACGGATTCGGTGCCGATGAAGAGGCTGGTGACTTTCGTGTTGAGGGTTTGGTAGGCGGTTTTGCCGTCCTTCTCAATCTTTGCACCGGGGAGGATTTGGATTTGGTCGCCAACTTTGAGGTTGCCACGGAGCAGGCTTCCACCAATGACGCCACCGCGAATCTTCTTGGGGCCGGTGCCGGGTTTGTTGATGTCGAAGCTGCGTGCAATCAGCAGCACGGGGTCTTCGCCGTCTTTGCGTTCCGGCGTGGGGATGGTTGCTTCAATGGCTTCGATGAGGGCACTGATGTTGACGGTGTGGTGCGCGCTGATCGGGATGATGGGCGCGTTTTCGGCAACGGTGCCTTTGACGAATTCCTTGATTTGCTTGTAGTTGGCAATGGCTTGCTCTTGGCTCACAAGGTCAATCTTGTTTTGGACGATGACGATGTTCTTGGCGCCCACCACATCAAGGGCCATCAAGTGTTCCTTGGTTTGGGGTTGTGGGCATTGTTCGTTGGCGGCGACCATGAGGAGGGCGCCGTCCATGAGGGCGGCTCCACTGAGCATGGTGGCCATGAGGGTTTCGTGACCTGGGGCGTCCACGAAGCTGACGCGGCGCAGGAGTTTGGGGTTGGTGAGTTCTTTTTCGACGGTGCTGTAGCCTTCGTCGCCTTGGTAGAAAACCGTGTCCGCGTAGCCGAGTTTGATGCTGATGCCGCGCTTCAGTTCCTCGGAGTGCTCGTCGGTCCATTTGCCACTCAGGGCCTTGGTGAGCGTGGTTTTTCCGTGGTCAACGTGGCCGATGAGGCCGATGTTGACTTCCGGCTGTGCTTGGACGGTCTTGGGCATGTCCTC
>JBMZMP010000163.1:0-1487 GCA_049619235.1 Thermoplasmatota archaeon | reverse complement strand
GCGCGGCTCACGGGCCTTCGGGTACTGAGGAAAGTCCCCACATCGACTGAATGGATGCCCGAGAACGGGTGGCTGGGAGACTGGCCGCACGGGCGCAGAAACGACACAGCACGAGGCGCAGAATGATGGCTTGGCGCCTGACATTTCCTCGTGAATTGCTGAAACGTGCCACGTGCTCCTGATGCAAGTCTTAGACGCGTAGTCGAATGCCGCAAGCGCCACGTCCGCGAGGGCGTGACGGGAACAGAATGGGGCTTACTCGGGGCCGGGGAGTCACTTCGGACTCCCAACTCGATGTGCGCCTTGCCCTTCCTGCGCGACCACGCAGGAAGGTCCACTCGCGCGGCTAGCTGGCTCGTCCGCCTTCGTCGGCCAAGCCACCTTACTCGGGGCCGGGGAGTCACACCACTTTCGAACCCCAACCCGGACGGCCTAAATGGACCGCCCAAGTGGGCAACTTGTGCAGGAGTGTCGCCGTTGCAAAAGCCGCGCGGAATCCATACGATTCGGCGGCGCAATCGTGACCGTTTGTTCCTCCTGCCACGCCATCAAAAGCGAACCCCTCGTGGACCCACGGGTGCCCGCGTTCCGCGAACATCTTCGATTCTTACAGGAAGAAATCAAGGTCGAAGAAGAGGAAGCAGGCAAGGACAAAATGCTGCAAGTGATCGTGGATGAAGCCAAACGAGGCGAAGGCGGCGCGGCGTACTTGCACGTACAAATCATGGGCGGAAACGCCCGATGGGTGGTCCAAGGCAGCCGCTTGGAAGGGCGCCTCGAAAAGGACAAACCGAAGCCCGAGAACATGGTCAATGTCCGAGTGGACAAGAAAGCGGGGAGCGTGCTCCGGGTGGAAGCGGACGACCCCAAGTGGGCCGAGTTGCCAAGGGGCGCCGCCTTGTCACTGCAACCACAAAGCAATGCCACCCTGTACCGGAACCTCCTGAAGGCGTTCATGGTGGTTTCAAAAGAAGACCACTTCGGCGACCTAGAACACCCGGAACGATTGCCAAAAATCCCCCGATCCGGAGACGCCGTGGACACAGATGGTCTGCGGCCCGGGCAGGCCCGCGCATTGAAGGCCGCGGTTCGATTGCCGGAGCGAGGCACGCTCCTCGTGCAGGGCCCTCCAGGCACCGGGAAAACCACCGTGATTGCTCGGTTCTTGCAGGAAGCTGCCCGTCGCGGCAAAACCGTGCTCGTTGCAAGCCACACCCACGTGGCCATCGACAACGCGTTCCAGAAAACCCTCCGCGTCAACCGCAACATGGAGCACAAAATGGTCCGCCTCGGCGACAACCAAAACGTCTCCCCGGACCTGCACCACTTGACGAAACAAATCGGGCAATTCCACATGGACCCGGAAGAAGAGCACGCAAAGCCGCTTTTCTCGAACGTATTCGAGAAACACCCCATCGTTGGGATGACCTTGGATGCGCTTGCCAATGCGTGGGTGTACGCGGATCAACTGGATCAACGCGTGGACC
>JBMZMP010000162.1:0-1492 GCA_049619235.1 Thermoplasmatota archaeon | reverse complement strand
GATATAGTAGGCCAAACTGGAAAATTCATTGGCCCCTGCGGCCAGTCCCTTTCCATGCAATTTCAAGACCTCCCCCTCCGCCCCGAAACCCTCGCGGCACTGGAGAAGAAAGGCTTCAAGGAAGCCACCCCCATTCAAGCCCAAACCATCCCCCTCCTCATGGACGGCCGGGACGTCATCGGGCAAGCCCAAACCGGGACCGGCAAGACCGCCGCGTTCGGCCTCCCCGTGATGGAAGCCGCGTACGACGGCCACAAGTCCCTCATCCTCGCACCCACCCGTGAACTTGCCAAGCAAGTGCAACGGGAACTGCAAGACTACGGCCCCGCGCATGTGTCCTGCCTCATCGGCGGCACCCCCATCCCGGAGAACCTCCGGGAGCTCAAGCGCGACCCCCTCGTCATCGTGGCAACCCCCGGCCGCGTGGTTGACCTCATCGACCGAGGCGCATTGACCCTCGACGAAATCGCCATCTTCGTCCTCGACGAAGCAGACGAAATGCTCAGCATGGGCTTCCAAGACGAATTGGACGCCATCGTGGACAAGCTGCCACCAAAGCGACAAAACGTCCTCTTCACCGCCACGCTGGCAAAGAACGTGGAACGCCTCGCAAAGAAGACCCTCACCAACCCCGAGACGGTCCGCATCGGCAAAACCACCAGCAGCAACCTCGACCAATGCTTCGCCGTGGTCGCAGGCAAGGACCGCATCGACGCGTACCGACGCATCATGGAAGTGGAACAACCACAAGCGGCACTCCTGTTTGCCCGCACCCGTGCCCGCGTGGACGAACTCACGGAAGGCCTCCGGGCCATCAACGCCGAGTCCCTGCACGGTGGCATGGGCCAAGCGCAACGGGACGCCGTCATGCAACGGTTCCGCAAAGGCACCACCAGCCTCCTCATCGCAACGGACGTGGCCGCCCGCGGCTTGGACATTGACGAAGTGGAACTGGTCATGCACGACGAACCCGCCGGCGACACGGACACCTACGTGCACCGCATTGGTCGCACCGCGCGCGCCGGCCGCAGTGGCCGCAGCATCGTCTTCGTTGCCCCCGGCAAAACCCGCCGACTGGCCCCCCTCAAGAACCTCACGGACGGCAAGCTGTCCCAGTACCAAGTTCCCTCCGACGAAGACCTTGCGCGCCTGCGCATTCGCCGCGTCCTCGATGACCTGAAAGCCATCACCCCAGACCTGGGGCAATGGGCAATGGAACGCGCCTTGAAGGAAGGGTTCACCGTGGAAGAACTGGCCGCAAAAGCGATGCAGTACATCCTCGAAGTCCCAGAACAAGAGGAACCGGACGAGGGCGAAATGACCGCCATGGCCATCAAAGTGGGCAAAATCGACGACGTCAACCCCGGCGCCATCGTCGCCACCTTGGTCAACGCCGGCGGCCTACGCGCCGACGACATCGGCCGCATCGACATCCTGCCCCGCATGAGCGTGGTGGAAGTGCCTGTGAGCCAAGTGCCGAGCCTCATCGACC
>JBMZMP010000161.1:0-1500 GCA_049619235.1 Thermoplasmatota archaeon | reverse complement strand
GAAGTGTACGCCGGCCTCAGCATGGGAGGCAAGGCCCTGATGGAACTGGAAGACGCAGAAGACCCCTTCGCAGGCGGTCTCATCCTCAAGGCACAACCCATGGGCAAACGCGTGACCCGGCTCGACGCCCTCAGCGGAGGAGAAAAATCCCTCACCAGCATGGCGTTCATTTTCAGCCTGCAGCGCTATGACCCAAGCCCATTCTACTACTTCGACGAAGTGGACCAAAACTTGGACGCAGTCAACAGCGAACTCTTGGCCAAGATGGTCAAAGACAACAGCCAATACGCGCAGTTCATCGTCGTCAGTCTCCGAAAAATCACGTTGAAGGAAGCGGACCGCATTTACGGCGTCACGCAACAAGTTCCTGGCCAATCGGAAATGATTGCCAACTTCGACCTTGGAAACCTCCGCGACGCTGACAAGGACGAACCGGACGAAGATGGCGACGCGCCCGACTCGGGGCAAACCCTGGATGACGCCATCAAAGGCATGATCACCGTGGAGGTGAAGGAATAATGGTCGCATTGAATCACCTCGCGGAGCGGGCACTTGGAGACGAAGCCCCCAGTCGCACCGCGCAAGTGAACCTCAAGACCACGCAAGTGGTGCAGCATTTGCTCTGGCACAAAGCCATGACCGAATACGACGAAGAAGACAAGATTGGTCGCTACGTGGAAATCGTCACCCACAACGAAGAGGGCGAACATTTCAGCATCAAGGACGACTTTCACCGAGACATCGCCATCGCGTTCGAATTGGTGATTGGCGAACACATGGACCCGTGGAACCTGGATTTGTCCAAGTTCGCAGAAATGTACCTCAAGACCGCCCGTGAACGCGGCGTGGACTTGGTGACGGCCGGCCGCATCATCCTCATGGCATGGACCGTATTGAAGCTGCAAAGCGACGACATCGCTGAGAAAGCCACCTTCATCGAGGAAGAAGACCACATGGACTGGGAGGACTTCCCGGACATGGCGTGGAGTGACGACGAATGGGACTTCACGGAGCGCATCAACGCCCTCCCCGAGGCCCCCATTGACGAAAAAATCCGCCACAAGGGCGACCGCCGCGTCACGCTCATGGAACTCCTGGGTGCCTTCGAGGAGGTGCACGAGGAAGCGGAGCAACGCGTGACGCTTGCGGCCCAGCAAAGCAAAGCCCGGAACTCCTTGAAGCGGAAGATGCGGGGCCGCGTCGGGAACATGATGCACAAGGAGGACTTGGAAGCGGAGATTGCCGAAACATGGCAACGCATCCTCGAACACCCCACGCAACCCATTCCATTCAGCCATCTCTACGAAAAGGACGCCCTGGACTTGGTGCAAACCTTCACCGCGGTGCTGTTTCTTGCAAAGAGCCAAAAAATCAGCTTGAGCCAGGAGGACTTCCCCCGTGGAGAAATCTGGCTCACGCCCAACCTCCCAGAAATGGCCGCGGCCTTGCCTGAACAAGAGGTGACGGCCTGATGCGCGCCATGCACGTGGTGGAAGCGGC
>JBMZMP010000160.1:0-1526 GCA_049619235.1 Thermoplasmatota archaeon | reverse complement strand
GGTCCAGCTTTTCGTTCACTTCCGCCTCGGTCCAGAAGAAGGATTGCAGGCCTTGCACCCATTCGAAGTAGGATGCGGTGACACCGCCGGCGTTGCATAGCACGTCGGGGATGACGAACACGCCGTTTTCGGTGAGGATTTTGTCCGCTTGCGGGGTGGTTGGGCCGTTGGCGCCTTCTGCGAGAATCTTTGCCTTGATGTTGCCAGCGTTGTCCTTGTGGATGACGCCTTCGAGGGCGGCGGGCACTAGGATGTCCACTTCAGATTCCAGGAGTTCAGCGTTGGAGATGCGGGTTGCGCCGGGGTAGTCGATGCAGGTGCCGGTTTGTTGCACGGTTTTCATCAACAGTGGCACGTCGAAGCCGCCTTCCATGTACACGGCGCCATTCACGTCACTGACGGCAACAATGTTGCAGCCAAGTTCGGCGAGGAGTGGTGCAGCGTTGCCGCCCACGTTTCCGAAGCCTTGGATGGCGACGGTTGCACCGTTCAGGTCGAGTCCGGTGACCTTGGCGGCTTCACGAACGCAGAATGCGATGCCACGGCTGGTGGCTTTTTCGCGGCCTTCACTGCCGCCGATGTCAATGGGCTTTCCAGTGACGATGCCGGGGACGCTGTAGCCCTTGTTCATGGAGTAGGTGTCCATGAACCATGCCATGGTTTGGGCGTTGGTGTTGACGTCCGGGGCGGGGATGTCCTTGTGTTCGCCGATGATGGGTTGGATTTCGCTGAAGTAGCGGCGGGCGAGCCGTTCCAACTCAATGTGGCTCAATTCGCGGGGGTCCACGATGACGCCGCCCTTGGCGCCGCCGTACGGGATGCCGACGATGGCACATTTCCACGTCATCCACATGGCGAGTGCTTTGACTTCGTCGAGGGTGACGTTTTGGTGGAAGCGCACGCCGCCTTTGCCGGGGCCGCGGGCTTGGCTGTGTTGCACGCGGAAGCCCTTGAACACGCGGATGGTGCCGTTTTCGAGGCGAACGGGGATGCTCACTTCGAGGGCGCGTTGGCTGTGTTGCAACACTTCGTGGATGTTGGGGTCCAGTTTCATCCGCTTGGCCACGTGGCGCAGTTGCACCTTGGCCATTTCGTACGGATTCATTTGCGTGGGGGCTTCGTCGTCCACCATGTTCATTCGCGCGGAAACGGTGCCCGTATAAAGCCCACGCCAGATTCAAGGCCCATGGCCTACGACGATCCTTCCAGTTGGGGCTTCTGGACTTGGTGGTTGCACGCGCTTGGCGGCTACTACTTCGTGGCGTTTTTTGTCTATTTTTTCCGCTTCAGAAGGGTGCAACAAGAAATGGCGCAGGGGGTTCCTGGCGCGAGGGACAAACGCAACCGCATGGTACGGGGGTTTCCCGGCAGCGGTTTTGCAAAAATGCTTGGGGTCAAGAGGGACTGATTACCAGTACACGTACTCTGGCGTTTCCGGCCAATTCATACTGTAGATATCGACCTTTGAAGATATAAAGGTTTGTGGTTGGGGCGTAGTGGGATAAGGGGAAAAGCGTTCAGTGGAA
>JBMZMP010000159.1:0-1540 GCA_049619235.1 Thermoplasmatota archaeon | reverse complement strand
TAGTTGGTTGCCACGACGACCACGTCGCGGACGGCGCGGATGTTTTGGAAGGGGAACAAAATGCGGCCCGAGTCGTCTTGGTGGAACAAGCGGGTGTCGATGTCGTCCGCGGCTTCCACGTGAATGTTGGTTAGGTCGCCCGTTTGCACGTTGGCGCTGATGCCGCGAAGCACGCCCAAGAAGTTTCCTTCGGCACTCATCACGGTTTTTCCTCGGAGTTCTGACTCAAAGACTTTCATGCATCCTCAAGAGCCAAAAGGAGAAAGAAAGGGATAAGGGTTGCCTCGAATCGGGCAAGGCCGGGTGGCTTAGAGGAAGTCCAATCCGCCGCTTGCGCCACCGCTTGCGACTTTGCGCACTGCGGTTTGGCCGAGTTGCTCGGCGAGGCGGTCGTAGTACTTGATGACCTCATCCGTGACACTGCTGCGGACGGTGCGGAGCGCTTCGTCGAAGTGGTGCTTGGCCACTTTGTTGGCCTTGCGGTCTTCCCGCAGGGCAATCATGGCCGCTTCACGGGCGAGGCTTTCCAAGTCTGCTCCAACGTAGCCCTTCGTCATCTTGGCGATCTCTTCCAAGTTCACGTCGTCAAGTGGCATGTCCTTGGTGTGCACTTTCAGGATGGCCAATCGGGCTTCTTCGTCCGGGGCGGTGACCTTGATGAGACGGTCGAACCGGCCAGCGCGAAGGAGACCGTTGTCCACGATGTCAGGGCGGTTGGTTGCGCCGATGACGACGACGCCTTCCATGGATTCCATGCCGTCGATGGCAGTGAGGAGTTGGTTCACGATGGTTTCCGTGACGCTGCTGCCCTCGTGGGCGCCGCGGCGTGGCGCGATGGCATCAATTTCGTCCAAGAACACAACCGTGGGGCTGCTTTGCTTGGCCTTCTTGAAGATTTCACGCACCGCTTTCTCGGATTCACCCACCCACTTGCTGAGGATCTCGGGGCCCTTCACGCTGATGAAGTTGGCACCGGATTCGTTTGCGACCGCCTTGGCGAGCATGGTTTTGCCTGTGCCGGGTGGCCCGTACAACAGGATGCCGCTGGGTGGACTGATGCCCATCCGTTCGAAGGATTCTGGGTCCTCCAGGGGCCATTCCACAGATTCCTTGAGTTGTTGTTTGATTTCGGTGAGACCACCGATGCTGTCCCAAGTGGTGTTGGGGACTTCCACCATGAATTCGCGGAGCGCGCTTGGGTCAACAATCTTCAAGGCTTGCTTGAAGTCGTCCATGGTGACTTGCATTTTCTCCAAGATTTCCGTTGGGACCGGTTCGTCCAAGTCGATTTCTGGGAGGTAGCGGCGCAGGCTCTTCATGGCCGCTTCACGAGCAAGGGCCATGAGGTCGGCGCCGACGAAGCCGTGGGTGACGTCGGCCAATTCGTCGAGGCTCACGTCGTCCGCTTTTGGCATGTTGCGGGTTTGGATGAGCAGGATTTCGATGCGGCCTTCCTTGTCGGGGACACCGATTTCGACTTCGCGGTCGAAGCGGCCGGGACGGCGCAGGGCTTCGTCGACGGAGTCGGGGCGGTTGGTGG
>JBMZMP010000158.1:0-1614 GCA_049619235.1 Thermoplasmatota archaeon | reverse complement strand
GGCGTTCCATGCCGACCGATTCGTGACCGTGGTCACCGGCCATGCCGTGTTCCACGGCGGCCTCATTGGCGCCGGCGTGGTGGCCGGCGGCGTGGGTGTGTTGTGGGTCCGCGACGTCGTCTGCGTCTCCTTGCGCCGCGAGGGCGAGGCTTCCGAGGGAGACCGCGACGAGCACGGTTCCGACAATCAGTGCGAGAATTGCTGGTTTCATGATGTCACCAAGTCAAACCGGTTTCCATCCTTACTTAACCTCATTGGTGGAGCCATCTGATTCGGTGCAACAAAACGCGGCCGCATGGGGCCTGAAATGGCCGAGCCAGGGCAGGGATTTGCACGGGAATGGCCGCCCAGCCGCTTAAGTACAAATCCCCTGTGGGCGGCTCAGGGACCCTTATGGAAGGCAAAATTGTTCACATTGTTGGCACCGGAACCATCGGCGAACCGCTCATTGCCCTTTTTGCAGACAAAAAGGAAGAACTGGGCATCGACGAGGTGACGTTCAACAAGCGCACCCCGCAATTCACGGACCGCTCCAAGATTCAAGACCTCATCCGGAAGGGTGCCAAGCTTGCCTGCGGCGACAACGTCAAGCAAGACTTCGAGGCACTCGGCATGCCCGTCGCTTACGAGACTGAGGAAGCCATTGCACGCGCCACCGTCATCATTGACTGCACCCCAAGCGGTGTTGGCGTGAGCAACAAGAAGCAATTCTACGAAAAATACGACGCCCCCGGCCGCGGCTTCCTTGCTCAAGGCAGCGAGTTCGGCTTCGGCAAACAATACTGCAAGGACGTCAACGAAGCAGCCATCGACCCCGCCGTGGACCGCTTCACGCAAATCGTCAGCTGCAACACCCACAACATCAGCGCCATCATCAACGCCATTGCGCTGCGCCACGGCAAGGACAACCTGGTGGAGGCCAACTTCAACTGCATCCGCCGCGGCAGCGACGTGTACGAGAACGGCAACATTGGCAGCCCCGAAGTGGGCGCCCACAAGGACGGCGAATTCGGCACGCACCACGCCCGCGACGTCTGGCACTTGTACCAAACCCTCGGCTTGGACCTCAAGTTGTTCAGCACCGCCATGAAGGTGCCCACCCAATACATGCACACCCTGTACTTCGACATGCGCCTCAAGAAGGCCACGACCGAAGACGAAATCATCGACTACTTCACCAGCACCCAGGGCCTCAGCACCACGTACAAGAAGACCGGCAGCACGGTGTTCGCGTTCGGCCGTGACCACGGCTACATGGGCCGCATCTTGGACCAAACCGTCCTTGCCCGGGAAACCGTGAAGGTCATTGAAGGCGGCAAGCGCGTGGTGGGCTACTGCTTCACCCCGCAAGACGGCAACAGCCTCCTCAGCAGCGTCGCCATGACCCTTCGCTACATGTTCCCAACGGAATGGGAAACGAAGATGAAGGTCTTCGATCCTTACTACTTCTCAGAAGTGTAAGGAGCGAAGAGTCTCGCGCGCGCTACGCGGGTTCTGGCTTTCGCACCATGCGAATGGCGTGGCGGCCGGGGCCGTAGTAGTCGCGCAGTTGCGCTTCCAATCGGTAGCCGAGTGCATGGTACCAATGCAACAATCGTTGGTTGGTCGCTTCCA
>JBMZMP010000157.1:0-1625 GCA_049619235.1 Thermoplasmatota archaeon | reverse complement strand
AGCGGTGTTGCTTTTGGACCAGGGCTGCGAACTTCATGGTCTCGAACAAGTCGGTGCCGTTGTTGCTGGCGGCGCCATCGGTGCCGAGCCCGACGCAGACGTCGCATTCGTGGAATTCGGGCACGGGGCAGGTGCCACCGGTTGCGAGTTTGAGGTTGCTGACTGGGCAATGGGCGACGCTTGCGCCCGCCGCGGCGATGTCGCGGACTTCTTCCTTCGTGACCCAGCCGCAGTGGGCAAGGACGGCGTTTGCTTCCAGGGCCCCGGTTTCCTTGAGGACTTGGATGGGGCGTGCCCCTTGGTCGCGCAGCACGTCGTACACTTCGGTGCGTGTTTCTGAGCAATGGGTGTGCAGGGGGACGCCGTGTTCTTTCGAGATGCGGGCGGCTTCTTCGTACGTGGCGCGGCTGGCGGTGTAGGTGCCGTGGGGGCTGGGGCAGTGCGTGATGAGGGGGTCGTTGTGGGTGGCTTTGATGCTCGCTTCGATGTCCTTCAACTTGGCATTGGGTTCCCCTTCTGGGGTTTCGAAGTCCACCATGCCTTCGCCGCACCAGCCGCGGAGCCCAGCCGTTCGGCAGGAGTCTGCGATGACGTCTGCTTCCATCCAGTACATGTCGAGGTAGGACGTGACGCCGTTGCTGATCATTTCGAGGTGCCCAAGATCTGCGCCTGCGCGCATGGTTTCGGGGGTGAGTTTGGCTTCGGCGGGCCAGATGCGTTCTTGCAGCCACGGCTCGAGGAGCATGTCGTCGCCGTATCCCCGGAAGAGGCCCATGGGGACGTGGGTGTGGAGGTTGATGAGTCCGGGCACCACCACTTGGCCGGTGCCGTCGATGGTTCGGTCCGCTTCGGGGGCTTTGCCGCCCACTTGCACCACGCGGTTCTCTTCGATGTAGAGGTCGCCTTGAACGACGCGGCGGGCGTCGTCTTGGGTAACGATGGTGGTGTTTCGGACGGCGATGCTCACAAAAAAGGGATGGAGGGGGGAGGGATGAAGGTTTACTTTCGGCGAACGATGAGGGCCAATCCGAGCAGGGCGCCTGCGCCGATGAGGAGCCCAAAGCCGGGGGTGCCGTTGGATTCGCCAACCACCACTTCGTCGCTGAGTACGCGGGCACCGTTGAGTTGCCCGGCGCTGTTGGTGCCGCTGGCGGTGTGGTCGCTGAGGACCAGTTCGGCGCTGAGGACGTCGCCGTCTTTGAGGCCGGTGAAGGTGAAGCTCTTGGAGGTGGTTGCGTAGTCACCGGGTGCGGGGGCGCCGTTGACGAGGTAGTGGATGTGTCCTTCGCCTTTCTTTGCGTCTTTGCCTTCGAAGCTGACGAGGTTGAAGCCTTGCACGTTGAGGGTCATCGTGTAGGTGGAGCCGTCGGCGTCTCCGCTGGTGATGGTGGCGCTGTGGGCGGCGGCTGCGAAGGGGGCTAGCATCAGTGTGCTCACGAGGAGCAATAGTGGGATTTTCATGTCAATCACGTTTTGCGCAAACCAAACGTTTGCAATTGCTTGAACGATATGCTGTATTTAGCCCACTCCTGTGATGTGGCAAAACGATGTGTGGCGTATTGTTTCAAGAATCCCTAATGAACTGGCTTTGAAACGGGGTGAAAACCGGTGTGGAAAAACGATAC
>JBMZMP010000156.1:0-1644 GCA_049619235.1 Thermoplasmatota archaeon | reverse complement strand
CACATCCTGGTGCGAATATAACCGAGAAGAATCAAAATGCCTAGCAAGGCCGGGCCGGGAATCACCACCACGTCGGGCGTGGTGGCTGGGGGGGTTTGGCTGCTTTCAGCAGCGAGCGTGACTTGGTTGTTGGTTTCATCCGACTCCTCCACAAGGTTGTCTGGGTCCACGGTCATGGATTGCGCGGGGAATCGAACCGACTCCCCCGGAGCCAACGTGTAAGTGTCCCCGTGCGTGAAGGCGGCGGTCACTTTCCCGAGGTTCCGGACCACAACTTCCCCGTTCTCAAGGCTGGCCGCGAAGTCTGGCAGGCCGGTTTCGTACGCCCACAGCTTTGAGCCAACCGCGTAGAGCTGGTCGCCTGCGGCGAGTGCGGTTGCCTTGACTTTGACTGTGTGTTCGAACCTGCCAGTTGAGGGATTGAGGAAGTCAATCTGTGGGCCTGCCGTCACCACCCAGCGGTCGAATTCCACGACCTCCGTCACGCCAATGGCTGGCGTAGACCAGAGCAAGGAGCCGGTTGGGGAGTACGCCGCTAGGCGGCTTCCCAGCAGCGGCTCTGCCAGCAAGAGGTACGTGTTTTTGCCGAACCAAACTTTCTGCACCGGCTGCAACAGCTCTTGGTTGGTCCAGGCAGGCGGGCCGTTGCACTCGGTTGCCGCGCCGTAATGGGACACGCGGCCGTCGGTTTGCACAACCGTCACGCCGTTTCCGTGGGGTGCCGCGCTTGAGACGTTCACAAGGGCAACGCTCCAGGCGTTTTCGCCGTCGCGGTACGCAACAACAGTATCGTTATACGCAACGTCCTGGGCGCCGTCGCGGAGCCCCGTCCCCGAAAGGGCGCCGCCGGTGCAGAGTTCCGATTGCCATTCACGGACGAACGCACCATTGTCGTACACGCGGTGGGAGTTGCCCGTGGAGAGCACGCCGGAGGGGTGCAGTGTGCTGGGTTGGGTTTCATCCGCAATGGTGGAGCCGTCCAAGAGGTGCCACCCGTTGGCGAACAAGGCTCCGGCCCATTGGCCCGCGGGCAAAGTCCGTTGCAGGGAACCAGTTGTGTCGTAGTACCAGGTTTCATCGCCCAGGGTAACGGCGCCGTCTTTGGCAACCACGTCGGTGGCTTGCACGGACGCCTCCCAGGACAACACGGGGGCCGCGGCGCCCGCAAGGGGGACAAGGATGAGGAGCGCGACCACCCATTTCACACGTGATGATGCTAGCACCCGGCCTTAAGCGTTCAGAGTTCCGGCATGTCAAATTTGGCGCGACCGCCATCGCCCGCCACTTGCTGCCACGGCACCGGGCTTGGCTCGTCGAGGGGGCTCAAGAGCAAGCCGCTGCGGAGTTTTGGGACAAAGTACGTGGATTTTTGCGGCATCACGTGGCCAGCAGAAGCAACGTCGAGGACTGAGTCCACGTCTTCCCCTGCGAGCATGACGCAGTAGGGGTACGCCCCGGAGCGAATCTTCTGCACCGCCTCCGTCGCGGTGCGGGTATAGTGAATGTGCGCTTCCGGGTCCACGATGCCAAGTGGTGCAAGCAACTTGTCATGCACCGCGGTGACGTGCAAGGTATCCAAGCGACCACGGCCCTCAGCAACCGGCTCGGTCAATTCGAGCCCCAGCGCCCCGGCTTCGTGCAGCA
>JBMZMP010000155.1:0-1700 GCA_049619235.1 Thermoplasmatota archaeon | reverse complement strand
GCCCAATCCACCCATGGGGACGGGCTTTGCAACCCGGCGGGTCTCCAACAGCTCCGACACGGCCGCGCGAATTTCCTTCACCCGCTTGCTGGTTTTCCGTTCGTCCAACAAGTTTGCCACTTGCTCGTCCGTCAATTCCAACTCAAACGTCATGTGGATTTGGAAATCCGGTTGCGTCTTGAAAAGATGAATGAACGTCTCCATTTGCTCGTTGCGAGCCACCCGCTTGGAGCTATGCGTGTACGCGCCCACCGCTTCTGCAAGGCCATCCCGCATCCCACGAGTCCCCTTGGAGCGGCTCATTTTGGAAAGCCACTGCGGGAACCCAAACGGCACGAACTTGTTGTACTTCTGCTCCCGCACCGACATGACCCCCGCCGTGGCGAGGTCGCTTGCGTACGCCCATAGACGGTAGTTCTGCGTTCGCTGTGTGCGGCCCAGGAATTGGTCTGCGCGGGCCAACATTTCGTACCCCGCAACGAGGTCCTTGGGGTCGCGGTATTCCTTTCCAAGATTCTCATCCACCCACAACACCATGTCTGCGGGCGTGCCGTCCACGTCCATCACTTCGCGGCGAAGCTGGTCCATTGGTTTGCCCTTGAGGATGTGGCGAATGACGTCGAAGATGGTGCCACTACTGTCGCGGTACCCCACGTCGCCGAGGTGGTGCACGGTCACTTCCGTGCGGCCCATGCACAGGGATTCAAAGTCTCGAACGGCGGCGCGCAAATCCCCGCCGGCCTTCTCCGCAACCGCTTGCACCACGATGGGGTCCACTTTGATTCCCTCCGCGTCGGCGATGGCCAGGAGCGCTTTGGGGATGGAGCGGACGTTCACCCGCGTGAACTTCAACACTTCCGCGAGTTGCTTCAAGGCGCTGCCTGAGCCCTTTTGCAACTCGTACAAATCGTTCACAATGAGAATGATGGGTTGCTGGGTGCGCTTGATGGTGTCAATGATCTGGGTTTTGCCGCCCCGATCAGACAAGTCGCTGCCAGCGGCCGCTTCTCCCTTCAACCGCTCATACAAATTGTCCGCTTCATCCAAAATGATGAGCTTGCGGCCGCCTTCGTCCCCGGCGGTGCGAAACGACCCATCGTCGGCGAACGTTTGGTGCAAGGCACCGGCTGTGGCGACGCGTCGAATGACGTCCGCGTTGCGGGCATCGGACGCGTTGAGTTCGATGACCGCCCAGTCCATGTCGTGGGCCAAGGCGAGCGCGGCACTGGTTTTTCCCACCCCGGGGGGGCCGCTGAGGATGAGGGCGCGTTGGGCGGGCTTGCCGCCTTGCCACGCTGCCGCCCAGGCCTGCATCTTCTTGACGCTGGGGCCATTGCCCACCAAATCGGCGAGCCCATGGGGGCGGTATTTCTCAGTCCAGTCCACAAATTCGGGAGGCTGGGGGGTTATGAAAGCAAGTGGGTCACGTCGCTTTCTGGGCGGTGCGGACCGTCGGCGAATTGCTGCTTGCAAATGGCAATGGACTTCTTCTGGCCAGGCCACGGGTACCGGGATTGCGCCTCCTCAAAGGACACCCATTCGTGGTCAGTGTGCTCCTCGTTCAACGTCACTTCCCCGTCCACTTCGGCGCAGAAAACTGGGCTCAAAATGATTTGATCCGTGGCGGCCAAGTAGAACCGGTTCACGTAGCTGGCTTGGAACAAACGCAGTGGCTTCAAGCCGGTTTCTTCATGCAGTTC
>JBMZMP010000154.1:0-1763 GCA_049619235.1 Thermoplasmatota archaeon | reverse complement strand
CCGTCTCCACTCTTTTGTTTTGATGGTTTTTGCTCCCTGAGCGGAGCGAATGGGGGCCAAGCTTCGACCTCTTGGGGTCGGTTGAAATCCCCCCGTCTCCACTCTTTTGTTTTGATGGTTTTTGCTCCCTGAGCGGAGCGAATGGGGCTGTTATTGCTGCGTGTCGGCGGCCAACTTGGCTGCTTCGCGGCGGGTCCGGATGTGCATGAGGGCGACGCCGGCGGTATGCAGGAGCCAGCTTGCAAAGAACGCGAGCCAGAAGATGGTGGAGCCGAGGCCGGTGCCGATGCCTTTGCTGATGAAGTAGAGCAGGACGCCCATGGTGACGAGGCCCATGGTTCGGCCGATGAGTCCGCGCCGGTCGGGGGCGATGTCTTCTTTGTCCACATGCCAGAACACCAAGACGAGGCCCAGCAAGTGCACGATGACGAGGAACCACAGGTACACTTTGGCGCCCAGTTCGTGCTCGAAGTACAAGATCGGGATGAGGGCAACCGTGGTGATGCCGAGGAGAGCAATTTTCCAATAGAATTGGGTGCGTTTGTGGAAAACCAGTTCCGCCACGGCAGCGGCTAGGGCGCCCGGTTTTAGGCCTTGTCCATGAATTGGGTTGACCAGTCAGTCTTGACCCACATGGATTTGGTTAAGTTGCTGGAGTGGCTCTCGAGGCTTGCCTGCTTTCATGGGGAACCAACGGTTTCGCTGGTTTTTTATAGAAGTGCAAACCAATTCAGGAGTGAAATGAAGACCGAAGCCACCCTCCGCGTCGTGGAAGCCCTCCAACAAGACGTCAGCTACGGACGGGCCCGTCTCGACGGACAAACCCGCATCGAACTGAACCTCAGCCCCGGAGACATCATTGAAATCAAAGGCGCAAAAACCACGGCCGCCGTCGTATGGCGCAGCCACCCAGGGGACGAAGGCAAAGGCATCATTCACATCGACAACCTGACCCGCAAAAACGCCGGCGTCAGCCTGCAAGAAAAAGTCAGCATCAAGAAAGCCGAAGTGGCCGCTGCAAAAACCGTCACCCTCGCACCCGCCATCAGCCAAGACCAACAAATCCAATTCGGCGACGGCATCGACGCCCTCGCCAAGCGCGGCCTCCTCAAGCGGCCCGTCGTGCAAGGCGACATCGTCGTCGTCCCCAACATCGCACTGTTTGGCAACGCACTCCCATTCAGCATCGTCGGCACATCCCCCAAGGGCATCGTGCTTATCAACGAAGAAACCCAAATCAAGGTCAGCGAAGAAGCCGCCGACCAAGGCCAAGCCGCCCCAAGCATCAGCTACGAAGACATCGGTGGTCTCCGCGACGAACTGCAAAACGTCCGGGAAATGATCGAACTCCCCCTCAAACACCCCGAATTGTTCGAACGACTCGGCATCGACCCACCAAAAGGGGTCCTTCTGCACGGGCCACCCGGCACCGGCAAAACCATGATTGCAAAAGCAGTCGCAAACGAAGCCGGGGCCCAATTCTACACCATCAACGGCCCCGAAATCATGAGCAAATTCTACGGGCAATCCGAAGAAAACCTCAGGAAAACCTTCGAAGAGGCCGAAAAAACCGCACCCAGCATCGTCTTCATTGACGAAATGGACAGCATCGCCCCCAAACGGGAAGAAGTGCAAGGGGAAGTGGAACGCCGCGTCGTCTCCCAACTCCTAACCCTCATGGACGGCCTCAAGGGCCGCGGCAAAATCATCGTCATCGGCGCAACCAACCGCCCCGACTCCGTGGATGAAGCCCTGCGCCGCCC
>JBMZMP010000153.1:0-1872 GCA_049619235.1 Thermoplasmatota archaeon | reverse complement strand
TCGCTTGCGCTTGCTGGGAAAGGGCGGCGTACACGTCCGAGCCGGGGTCGCGTCCTTTGACCATGGCTTGCAGCTTGCGACCGGTTTCCAGGAGTGCCGTCCGACTGGGGCGAGAACTGCCGGCCTTCAAGGCGCCTTGGCTTTTCAGGCTCCGGACCCTCGTTGCGAGGGCAGCTTGCAGCCGCTGGCTGACACGGGCCATGTTGGCCGGAAGGGGCATGGTTTCCCATTCCACCTTCGTTTCTTGCACGTAGGGGGCCACGTCGGGGTCATGAGTGGTGCGGATTTCCACGTGGAGCAATCCAAGATGTTCTCGCACCTCGTCGATTTTGCGCCGATCATGGCCCGGGGAAGCGGTGAGGCCCATGGTGCGGATCTTGGGGTTGGCTTTGCGAGCGTTTCGGCCAAGGAATGTGTACGGGTATTCGCCCACGGCGCGGTGGCATTCGTCGAAGACGATCCAGTCAAAGCTCGCCAAGTCCACGCGTTCTGCGATGGTGTCGTTGCTGATGACTTGCGGCGTGGCGCAGATCAGCCCGGGCTCGCGGTAGAGTTCTTCCCGTTTCGCTGGCGGGAGGTGTCCGGTCATGCAGTGAACGCTTCGGTTGGCGAATGTTTCGCCAAAGAACGCTGCGTGTTGTTCCACGAGGGGTTTTGTGGGGGCGAGAAGGAGGATGCGAGTGGCGCCTTGCTTGAAGGCGTCCGCCATGGTGAGGAGGGCGACGACGGTTTTTCCCATGCCCGTCGGGAGGACCACCAGCGTGTCTTTTTCCAAGGCGATGCGGGCCAAGTTGGCTTGAAAGCCGCGGAATTGGACGGTTTCCGGTTTCAGTTCCGGATGCTGGATGTGCACGAGGGGCCACCCCGCCGCGCGTTGATAAAGGAGTGAGGAAAATGAAACTACGCCGCGAGCAATTCGTCCAAGTGTTTCATGGTGGGCGTTTGTCCATCCAGCTCCAAAATGCGTTGGTTGAACGGGGTGGGAATGCCGTGTTTGGCCCCGCGTCGAACGATTTCACCATTCAGGGCGTCGATTTCCGTTGCTTCGCCTCGTTCAAGGCTCTGCAGGGAGCTGCTGCGGTGGTTTCGTTGCTTGTGGCCAACCACTCGCAGGAGGGCGTGGTGCAGGAACGAGGGGCCACTTACGAAGCGCTTGGGGTGGAACCCGTGCATGGATTCGAATGTGACGCCCTCCGCGAGCCCCACGGCGTATCCTTCCCGCGTGATCGCCAGGAAGGCATCTCTTGCCCTGCGATCGGCCATGAGGTAGGACAAGTTGTGCCCGGTGAGCGCACCCAGGCTGGTTGCGCAGGCGTTGATGAGGAGTTTGGTCCAGCGAATGCCGTCCATGTTCGCGACGCGCTTGACAGGGCCTGCGAGGCGAAGGGCATCAAAGCAGGCAGGCGCATCCAGTGGCAAGTAAAACCCGCCGGGGCCGGTTCGCTTGCTGCGGCCAGCATCCAGGCGGGTTGCTGGAAACGCCACGATGCAGCTCGGGAAGTGGTCTTGCAAGCCGTTTTGGATGCCGATGACGTTGCCTTTCAGCCACGGGGCCCAAGTGCGTGCCACCTTCTCCATGGCCCCGGTTTTTGTCGCCACGATGATGCCATCCACGGATTGCACTGGGTCTGACGCCACGACCCGTCGCACTTGGGCCCTGGTTTCGCCAACCGCTTCCACCTCTTCGAACAATTCGGCACTGGCGCGGCTGCGGACGCCCACCAGCACTTCGTGCTCCTTTGCAAGGTGTGCCGCTACGTAGGCACCAATGGCCCCCGCTCCGATGACCAAAAACCGCATGGACGGGCATTGCCGAGGGGCCGTTTAGACCCCTTTGTTTCGCGTGTAACCTATAACGGGTACGTGGCTCGC
>JBMZMP010000152.1:0-1912 GCA_049619235.1 Thermoplasmatota archaeon | reverse complement strand
CCCGGTAGCGGCCCTCTTGGGGTCGGTCGTAACGGAAGCAGTTTGCGAAGTAGAACCACTTGACTGGTTTGGGATCCATTTGGTGGTTGCCGAAGTACATGCGCATGGTGGGCGCGGTGAGTTCGGGGCGCAGTGTCAATTTGCGGTCGCCTTTGTCTTTGAAGTCGTACAATTCACTGATGACGCCGTCGCCGGATTTCGCTGTGAACAGTTCCAATTCTTCGAATGTGGGCGTGGCCACTTCGGCGTAGCCGTACCGTTCGAACACGTTGCGGAACCGGTTGGCCACGTGGTTCCGGAGCGCCATTTCTTGCGGTCCAAAGTCGCGCGTGCCACGGGGCCGATTTGCCATGTCCCGGGGCAGGCAACGTTTGGTTAAAGGTCGCGCCCCTTTTATGCACCGTTTCATGTGGAGGTTCGTGAAGAAGACCGCCTTGTGGCTCGTGGCCATTCTTTTGACTGCACCTTTTGCGATGGCAGGCTCCGCGCAGGACCCAGAAATCACGGATCCAAGCGGCGACGAAGTCTCCAGCATCCCCGGCCTCGGCGCGGCAGCGACCGACATCACGGCGGCTTGGGTTGGCGAAGAGACCCCTGAATCGTTCACGATTTACTTGAAAGTGGACGCCACGCCGTCCCCCGACCCCTCCGAGTACATCGACTACGAGTTGACCTTGGCGGGCGTCGAGTTCGGGGGCCAAGTCTTCCAAGGCGCCGCCCTGGAAAGCAGCCCAACGGGAGCCGCCACTGCATTCGACGCAAGCAGCTCCACCCTCACTTTCACCATCCCACGCACCGAATTCGGCGAATTGATTCCCGGCCAAGAACTGACGGGCTTCACCGCGTTCGTGCAAGCGTACATCATCGCAGGCCCCGCATCTGCAGCTTGGAACGAGCAGGACACCGCCCCGGACAGTGGCGAAGGCAAGGCGTACATCATTGGTAGCAACGGCGCAGCCGGCATGGACTACGATGGCGACGGCTTGGATGATGCTGACGAAATTCGACTCGGCAGCGACCCCACCCTGACAGATTCCGACGGCGACGGCCTCACGGACGGCGACGAAGTCAACACGTACGGCACCGACCCCGCTGACCCCGACACGGACAAGGACAACTTGAACGACGGCGACGAAGTGGCCATTGGTGCCGACCCACTCAACCCAGACACGGACGGCGACGGCATCGGAGACGGCAACGAAACCGGCTCCCCGCTCCTCGTGGATACGGACGGCGATGGTTTGAGCGACTGGGAAGAAATGGAAGAAGGAACCAACGCAAACCTTCCAGATTCTGACAATGACGGCGTTGGCGACAAGTTCGAAGTGGACAACGGCATGGACCCTATGGACCCCGCCGATGGTGCCGCGGACCCTGACGGCGACGGTGTTTCCACTGCGGACGAATTGAAAATCGGCGGCAACCCCTTCGTTGCGGACCAAGAGGAACAAGACGATGTGATTCTGGGCGTGGAAATGCCCGGCGACCTTCCAGGCGATCTCCCTGACTGGGCATGGATTCTGATTTTCCTTGCCATCCTGTTCCTTCTGATGTGGCTCATCTTTGTGCTCATTCGGGCACTCACTCGCGGCCGCGACAAGGCCGAGGACAACGAGGAAGAAGACCTGGACGCCATTGGTGGATTCGACGAGGCCCAAGGCGGTTTCGACGATGACGAACTCAGCCCGGAACAAATCGCGAATGCCCGGCGTCTCTTCGAGGAACGGGAACGCCGACGCCTCGACTACATCGCACCAGACCGCGACCGCCGACTAGACCCCCCCATGCCAACTTTCGACGAACCCTCCGCCATTGAGCACGAAGAAGAAGCGCTTTCGAAGGAAGCCAAAGCACAAGCAAAGGCCGAAGCAAAAGAGATCAGGAAGAGGGAGAAGGCGCTTCGCAAGCTTGC
>JBMZMP010000151.1:0-1926 GCA_049619235.1 Thermoplasmatota archaeon | reverse complement strand
TGAGTCGTTGATGTGGAACGCGGCCAAGCGCTTCAAGCCCACGAATTGATCAAATTCATCCCACACCTCGTCGTACTTGGACCAATCATACCCCGCAGCAAAACTGTGCTGGGTGTCCACGCAGATGCCGAGGCGGTCCTGGGGCAATTGGTCGGCGAGGTACCCAACCTCTTCCCAATTGTGCCCGACGTTGGTGCCTTGTCCGGCGGCGTTTTCGATGACAAACTTCACGGAGCCGGGCAATTCGTCGTGGACGTTGTTGACGCATTCTGCGATGCGGTCGAGGGCCGCAAAGCGCACATCGCGGTCGTCTCGTTTTGGCTTGCTTGGGTGGGTGTGGCTTCCGGGGTGGAAGTTCAGAAACGCCACGCCAAGAGCTTCGCATCGCTGCAATTCGTGCAGGAACGCATCTTGGGCGCGCGCCCGTTTTTCGTCATCGGGGCCACCCATGTTGATGAGGTAGGAGTCGTGCACCATGACGGGGCCCATGTTGGCGGCCTGGGCTGCGTCCTTGTAGGTCTGGATTTCTTCCTCGGTGAGGTCTTGGGCTTTCCATTGGCGTTGGTTTTTGCAGAAAATTTGCATCACTTCGCCACCGATTTGCTGCGCTTCCGTGACGGCGTTGTGGATGCCGCCGGCGATGCTGTTGTGTGCTCCGAGGATCATGGATCGTGAATTTTGTCGACTTCAAGGAACTTGAGCCATTTGCGTTCGCGGAGCCCTGCAAGGGCCCCCTTGGGTGTGAGGAGGACGGGTGTTTTCATGGCGCTTGGGTTGGCTTCCAGGAACGCGGCCAGTTCCTCGCCGTCCAAGTCCATTGGGGACTTCAGGAGCGGTTGCAAGGTGCCTCCAAATCCGGAGCTGAGCTTGATCCAGTCGTCGCCGGTTGGCGGGCGCCGGTCCATGTCAAACAAGCGGTCCGCGGCGAAGCCGTGTTGCTTCAGCAGGGAGATGGCTTCGAGGCTGTCCGAGTCACCGTTTCGTCCCCAGAGGGTGATGTAGGCACCCATGCTACTTCCGGTCGTACCCGGGCACTTCCGGGTTGTGTTGGTATTCGTCCACGTATTCCTGCCCTGAAACTGCAGCAATGGCGTGCATGATTTCATCGGTGACCTTGCGGCAAATTTCCCGGTCCGTGTGCATGCCGGCGTACTGGGGCCACGACAAGGGTTCGCCCACGCGGGCGCCGGTCTTGACCTTCTTGTTCATGCCCTTCATGCCCTTGGGTTTCTTTTCGAAGGTCCCAAGCATGGCAACGGGGATGACAGGGACGTTCATCTCGAGGGCGATGCGTGCAACGCCGGTGTGTCCTTTGTGCAGTTTTCCATCCAGGGAGCGGGTTCCCTCGGGGTAAATGCAGAACAGGTTGCCCTTTCGCAGGACGTCCTTGGCTTGCTCGAGTGCGCCGGAGTCGCCCGTGCCGCGCTTGAGGGGAATGACGCCCCAGTTGGTCATGAAGAACCGCTTGATGGGTTTCTCGAAATGCTCCGCTTTGCTGATGTTGTAAATGACCCGCTTGGTGACCGTTGGGAGGACCAAGTGGTCGAGGGCGGAGAGGTGGTTGCTTGCAAGGATGGCTGCGCCTTTCTTTGGAACGTGGTGTTTGCCCTCCACGGTTTTGACTTTCAGGTACGCCTTGAGGGTTGGAACCGCCCAAGGAGCCATTGCATGCCACAGCCACGCCATACCGAGGGCAACTCCTCACCCTTCTTATAGGGGGCCAATTTGCGACGGCTTAGCAAGCATGCCAGAGGCTTGCCGCGCCCGTTTTGGGCGACCACACGCCGAGATAGTCTAGTCTGGTAAGGCGCCGGCTTGGAAAGCCGGTGAACGCAAGTTCTCGGGAGTTCGAATCCCCCTCTCGGCGCTCTTTCTTTTCAATTTCAACGAAGCCAGTGCCACAGCGGATCGACCGAGCGCGGTCGG
>JBMZMP010000150.1:0-1951 GCA_049619235.1 Thermoplasmatota archaeon | reverse complement strand
AGGCAGTCACCAAAACGCGTTTCATACCACAAAGCCGGCGCTCTCGCTTGTAAGCATTGTGCCCAATACCCTGATATAGCACCCCTAAGTGGGCGCGTTATTGGCCACTGGCCAGGTGATTATCATGGGAGAAGTCTTCCTCAAATTCCGCATCATGCCCGACGGCACCGACGTCGACCTCGAAGCCCTGCAAGGCGACATCAAGGGCTCCATGCCCGAGTTCGCAACCCTGCAGTCCTGCGAAGCCAAGCCATTCGCGTTCGGCCTCAAGGCACTCGAGACCGCCATCGTCGTCGAAGACGAAGACGGCAACAACGACAAAATCACCGACATCCTGGAGAACCTCAACGGTGTCCAAGGTGTCGAGTTGATGGAAATGGGCCGCCTCTAAGCGCAACCGCGACGTAGAAGCACACCAAATCCAATTCATCATCCACTTCTTTCCCTTCGACCCCCATTTTGCCTGCCACACCCTAGGGAATGTGGCCAATTCGATTCGTTTCTCGACGCCTGTCCCCACACTTATATGACAATCCCGGCGTGGCCGCTTCGTAATGAAGCGGTTCGTTTTCTCCAGCGAGTCTGTCAGTGAAGGGCACCCAGACAAGGTCGCCGACCAAATCAGCGACAGCATCCTCGATGCCCTGCTGGCCAAGGACCCAATGAGCCGCGTGGCCGCCGAAACCTTCGTCGCCACCGAACTCGCCGTGGTCGCAGGAGAAATCACCAGCGCCGGATTCGAAGAAGTGGACATCGAAAAGATCGTCCGCGACACCATCCTCGGCATCGGCTACGACTCTGAGGAACGCGGCATGGACGGCGCCAACTGCCAAATCATGCAACGCCTCGTGGAACAAAGCCCCGACATTGCACAGGGAACGGCCGCGCGGCAAGATGGCAACATCGGCGCAGGCGACCAAGGCATGATGTTCGGCTACGCCCAAAACAACGACGTGGCGGATGACGACTACATGCCCGTCCCTATCAGCCTCGCCCACGCGCTCACCCGCCGCATGACGGAAGTGCGTCGCAAGGGCATCCTCCCGTACATTCGCCCGGACACGAAGAGCCAGGTGAGCGTTCGATTCGAAAACGATCAACCCGTCGGCATTGACGCCGTGGTTCTCGCCGCGCAGCACGACGACGGCATCGCCCAGGAAACCATCCAGGCAGACCTCAAGGAACACGTGGCACACCACGTGCTTTCGGACGAATGGCTGGAGGGAACGGAATTCTTCATCAACCACACGGGCAAGTTCGTGAAGGGCGGCCCCAGCGCTGACACCGGTTTGACCGGTCGCAAGATCATCGTGGACACGTACGGCGGCTGGACCCCCCACGGTGGAGGCGCCTTCAGTGGCAAGGACAGCACGAAGGTTGACCGCAGCGCGGCATACTACTCTCGCTACGCGGCAAAGAACCTCGTTGCCGCGGGCGTTGCAGACAAGTTGCAAATCCAAGTTGCGTACAGCATTGGTTCGCTACAACCAGTGAGCTACAACGTACAAACCTTTGGCACCGGCGCCATCAGCGACAACGCCATCGTGAAATTGCTGAAGACCGAGTTCAGTTTCGCACCCGGCGACATCATTTCCGAGCTGGGTCTCCGCGACCCCATCTTCAAACCCACGGCGGCGTACGGCCACTTTGGTCGCCGCGACGTGGATCTTCCATGGGAACGGCTGGACCGTGTGGACGCGGTTGCAGAGCACCTCTAGTTTCAACGCGACGCCTTTCGTTGAACCCCCACCAATTGGAGTCCCGGAGCCGCAAGGCTCGAGGCATGGGATTGCAAGTCGATAGCCAAAAACAAAAAGAAATCAGAATGAAAAACGTATTAGTTACTGGTGGTCTTGGTTTTATTGGCTCAAATGTTGTTTTACAATTATTAAAAAAAGATATCTCGGTTATTGTTGCTGATTTAGAAAATAAAAAAAATAAAGAAAAACTT
>JBMZMP010000149.1:0-2031 GCA_049619235.1 Thermoplasmatota archaeon | reverse complement strand
GGGTGCGGTGGAACAGGTTCACTTCCAAAATCAACCCGGGAATGGCACGGGCCAGTTCGGCGCACGCGGCGCCCGCAAGGGCGACCACGTTGCCGTTGAGGCTCAGGACCGGTTGTTTGGCGGTCATCAGCAACCGCTTGGCTTCCTTGATGGCTGGAAGCCCTTCTGAAGGGGATTGTTCGCCAAGCAAGTAGTCGAAGGCTTCGCCTCGGCCGTGCGCGATGAGGCCCGTCGCGTGGACAAGGCCTGCTTCGACGGCAGATTTCATGGCTTCCCGTGTCCGAAGACTTGCGGCACGGGGGTGATTGTCGGGGATGTTGGTCATTTTGCCCCCCAGTCCAGTGCGAGGTCAACGCTTTGCGCTTGGTGCGTCAAGGCACCCATGCTGACGCGGTCCGCCCATGCGTAGTCGAGTAGGTTTTCAGGGCCAATGCCGCCACTGGCTTCCACCTTCGTGGCTGGGTTTGCGTCCCAAATCGCCTTTGCCCATTCCTGGCCAGTCTCTGGGGATTGGTTGTCAATCATGACCCAAGTGGCGCCAGCCGTTGCCGCAAGCACTGCATCCTCCAGGGATTCCACTTCCACGGTGAGTTTGCGGTCCGGCCAGGCGGTTTGGAACGCATGAATCGCCGCGGCGAGGTCTCCGGCGGCTTCCCGGTGGTTGTCTTTGATCATGCCTTCGTCAAAGAGCCCGAATCGGTGCGGGTCCCCTCCGGCACGGGCGATGGCCTCTTTTTCAAACAAGCGGAAACCTGGCGTGGTTTTCCGGGTGCCCGCAACAAGGCACGTGGAGCACGCCTCGGCCAGTGCCTCCACCAACACCCGCGTTTGGGTGCCGATTCCACTCATCCGGGCCAATAGGTTCAGCGCCAGCCGTTCACCTTTCAAAATGGCGGTCGTGGGGCCACTGATGGACAAGATGACTTCGCCCGCATCGACCCAGGCATCATCTGCCTGCACCGAGGCGGAGGCTCCGCATCGCTCGAACACGTCCGCCGCGTGGTTTGCGCCGACCACGTAGCAGCGTTCACGAGCAACAAGTCGCGCCTCCCCAGTTGCCGACGCATCACGGAACAATGACGACGAAGTGATGTCCCCATCTCTTCCCAAATCCTCGTCGAGGTACAGCGAAATCCAATCCACGGTCGGGCCACATGGCGCCAACATTTCAAGTCGTTGTCCAATCCCTTTAAGCCCAGCGCGCCGGATGGTGCGCCATGAAATGGCTCGTGCTACTGCTTTTGCTTCCCGGCGCAAGTGCATATTCCATTGCCTTGACGGAAATTTCTGAACCCCTGGCCGTGGGCGGGCCTGCCGAAGCACTTGAAGTTACAGTGAGCGCGGCTTGCTCCGACTTGATTGCAAACAACCCAGGACAAAATGCGTTCGAAGTGGCTTTCACCTCAACTGCGGCACATCCGGGAATCGGAATCGTCGGGCCCCAAACAGTGCTGCTAGAATGCCAATTGCCAACAGACACCGCGTCAACGACAGTGGATTACTTCGTCTACGCAAATCCCAGCGCGCCAGGAAATAGCCCCCTCGACGTGGCCTTCACGGCGGCATTCCCGACGCAAACGGCAGAATCGTCCACGTCTGTCCGGGTGCAGCCACGCCTCATCGCCGGAGTCACCTTGGAAGAGCGCGTGCAACAAGCATCTGGCAGCCCAAAGTACCAAGCATCTTACCCCGGCACCATCACAAATCACGGAAACGTCCCCACGCGGTTCTTGATCACCAGTGAGCCCCCCATGGAACTTCCCGGCCCCGTGATGATTGGCGTCGGCGAAACCTTTGCTTTCACCGCGGTCGCCACCTACGAAAAGCGCGGCATCGTCAATGAGCAAATTGCGTACAACCTCACCATCGCGATGATGGACCCCGAGACGGATGCAACCGGAGAACCTGTACACGCGTCCGCGATTCTTCGGGCAAAAGGCGGTCAAGCCGAAACCGCCGGGTTTGCATTGCTGTTTCTCATTCCCTTGGCGGTCGTTGGATTCCTAGCACACCGGCACTACCGCAGTCGCA
>JBMZMP010000148.1:0-2245 GCA_049619235.1 Thermoplasmatota archaeon | reverse complement strand
ACCTCGTAATTCTTGGGGATTCGGCGCATGCGTTCAAGGTAGAGGTCGTCGATGAGCAGCCGGGCCGTGTCTTCTTCGGTCAGTTGGCCATCTTGGGATTTGGCCGTGATCAGCAGCGCAATTGCGGCAATGCTGATGGCCACAAGGCGGGGGATGCCGATTTCAACAAGGCTTCGTTGAACACGCGTTTGGTCATCCAACCAAGCGAAGTAATCTGGCGTGCCTGGGCGAATCATGCCCATCAGCGTGTGCTTGGTCACGATGGCTTCCACGGAATCAGGGTTTGCGAGCATGGCCAGGCCGGGACCGGTGTATGTGACTCCGGGACAGGCGCGGCTTTGAATCATGACCGGACACCGTGGGGGTCTGATTGGGTGGGTCGTCGACGTCCGATGGCGCGGCCCTTTAGGTTGACGCGGGCCCGCGTTCGGACACGCACGGGGACGCCGTTTTCTTCGTCCCAGTAGCATGGGCCGCATTGCTTGCGTGCGTACTCGGGGCATCGCTTCCCGCAGTCTTTGCAGAAGATTTCTGGGCGGCTCAAGCAATCAGCTCCGGGAGGTATCCGGCCGCGAATTGCTGAGGCGTCAGGGCGGCTGCGCCTTGTTCGCGCACGGCGTCGCGCATCAGTAGTTGGTCGTCAACGAGCAATGCGGCGTTGCTGGCCTTCATGGAGGCTTTCTTGAAAGCGGAGAGTGCATCCCATCCGTTCCAGGTTTGTTGGCAGTATGTGGGGAGCACGGTGCCGAGGTAGATTTCGCATTGAGCTTCGATGACGTGGCGGGTGCATTCGCGGGCGCCGGTGATGATGACGAACTCGTGGTTTTTCTCCATGAGGCGGCGCACTTGGTCCAACACGGGGTGGTTGGGGCGGGCCCGAGCCATGCTTTCGGGGCATTCGTAGTTGGGTTCGTCATCTTCGAGGTACACGCAGGTGTCGTGCCAATCGAGGGCGATTTTCATGCGATCACCGCTTCAAGGAGTTCTTCCGTCTTGACGGTGTGTGCGGTGACTTTCAGGGTGTGGTGGGTGGTTTCCCCGATGGCAGCGTTTCGGTTTTCATGGGCTTGGTAGAAGCGGCCTGCTTCGTACTTGTCGTTGGTTCGGCAAGTGAATCCGCAGGTGCAGCGCATGTTGTACCAGTTCATGCTTGCCTCGGGGTGAACTCGGTGCATGGTCGAAGGCCGCGCAGCTCTGCGTGAACCATTTTGATGGGGCGCATTGGGCGGGCGTTCTTGTGGTGCCTGCAGTCGGCGGGGTGGTACACTTTCCTGCCAGCGTTTCGACTGATCAGGACCCGGCCGTTCTCGTTAAGTGGCAGGACTTGGTGGGGGTCTTTGGTCACGGGAGCCGCATCAACTGTTGCCGTGGCCATCTTAGTGTCCTCCCACTCGTTTTTTGATGTCGCCAATGGCGGCCAAGCCTTGTTCGTACGGGGTCGCGTACGTCATTTCTGGGTGTCGGGCCAAAAATTCATCTTTGGTCATGTTGTTTTCCTGGAACCTTCGAGAGCCGGTTCCGCAGCTCGTTCGTGAATTCGGGTTTTTGCGCCAAAACGCGCACTTTGAACGCCGAGGCCGTGTGGCGCTCCATGGTTTGCTTGATGATCTTGGCACATTGCCTTCCTTGTGGAGTGTCGGGGAGACTATCGCCCCCCGTGTCCCAGCCTTCCCGGATTTCGGCATCGGTGAGGGGGACGTCGGAATGGCTCGGGTGAAATCGACGGGCGAGCCTTCCAATTTTCTGGGCTATCATGGTGGGTTTTGGGCGTTGGATGATTTGCTTCAGGATGCGTTCATCCTCTTTGGTTTCGTCCAAATTGTTGCCATTGGTTTCCCATGCATCCTGGATTTTTTCAGGCGTGAGTGTTGTGGGGGCGGTCATGCGATACTTCCTTGTGGTTGGTGCTTGTTTCTTGGGCCATGTGTAGCGATGATTTGCGGCGTGAAATTGCAGAACTGAAGGTGGGTGTCAAGGCGTTGGAGTTCCTTGTTTCGCAGCTGTTTGCTTTGGCCGCGCAGCGTCTTGGCTTGAGTGATGAGGATTTGGATGAATTGGGGGATGCGGCAGGCTTGGTTTTGGAGGATGTTCGCGTGGATGCGGAACTGTTCCTTGCGGGGTGATTTGGTGAGCCCGCCCCGGCTTGTGTGTTGGCACAAGAAGAGGCCGGGGCGAGCAGTGTGAGGTGAGTCCATCAGTGCCAACAAAATCAAGCACGGTACGGCACCGATTTAAATGTACCGCA
>JBMZMP010000147.1:0-2347 GCA_049619235.1 Thermoplasmatota archaeon | reverse complement strand
GCCACAAAATCGCCGGCCACTACAACGGCGGCGGGCACCCCAACGCCAGCGGCGGTCGCATGCAACTCAAAGGCTGGGCCGCCAAGTGGTATGTGTGGACCCGTGGCCGCAGCCGCATGCAAGAAGTGGGCAAAACCTGCATCGCGGAGCTCCAAAACGCATGAACGCGACCGGCCGCATCGACGACGCAGTGTACGTGGACGACGTGGCCTCCGCAAACCGACTTTACAGCAAAGGCTACACGGGAGACCCCCAGCCCGGCAACGCCCTCAAATTGAGCTTCATTGAAGCGGCGTACGCGCAGCAAGAAGGGCGCCTCGACACGGGCGCCACGCTCGCGGAACTCCTGGCCCTTGCCGGGCCGCGGGCAGAAGTGGACTACCTCGTGTACCGTGACCTTCGCGAACGCGGCCTCGTCACCCGCCACAATGGAGATGCGTTCGACGTTTGGAAGCGCGCGGAAACCCCAAAGCAACCGAAATGGTTCACCTGCCACCCGCACGGCGAACGGCAAGCCCTGCGGCCTGAAGACCTGCAAGAAGGCGTCCTGAGCGTCGCCGACGACGACGGCGTGGTCACCCATTACTGGACCACGCCCGTGGAACCGGAAGGCACCGTCCCCCTCGGCCACATGGCACCGTGCAAGGGAACCAAGTTGGACCACCGTGTGCTCGTGGACGGCGCCATTGGCGAACACATGGGGACACCCGTCGGGAACCAAACCATCCTTAGCCTCACGGAGGCCGCGGCCCTGCAAGCACGCGGCATTTTGAGCCTCGAAGAAACGCTGCAACCGTTGCACCTCGAAACGTACGAGGACCTGCGAAAACGGGGCGTTGTCACAAAGAGCGGGTTCCGCTTCGGCACCCATTTCCGGGGCTACAGCGCCGACCCGCACAAAGTGCACGCGAGGTGGCTCATCCAATGTATGGATCGGCCCATGGATTGGAGCCACATCAGCCGCGCTGTCCGCCTCGCGCACGGCGTCAAGAAGGAATTCCTAATCGCCAACAACGGCTACTGGCACTTGGACTGGTTCCGGCCATAGCCGACACCCGACAAACTGCGGGCAGGAAAGGCCAACCAGTGTCCAGTGCGCACTAAGAACCGCCCAACAATCCCTCCGCATGGAATGGTTCGCCATTGGCGCCGCCTTGCTTGCCGGGGCATTGCTGCTGCAAACCCACACCCCCACAATCCTCCCCGCGGAGGTCCCAAACCACGATGGCAACACCGTCCGCATCACGGGAGCGGTCGTGCAACAACGAGGCAACTGGTTCCACATCGCAGCCGGAGGGACAACCGTGGAAGCGCACCACGACGCCCCACCCCCGCTGGGAACCACCATCACCGCCACGGGGCGCATCGACAAATCCACCTTCTTCGTGGACCACTGGAAAACAGAACTCGCCCAGTTCACCCCCGTCAGCCTCGAAGCACTCGCCAAGGAACCCCAACTGTACCAGTACCAGCAATTGCAAATCTCCGGGAACGCCAAAGAAACCCACTTGGAAGCGGGCGGACGCGCGATTCAAATCAGCAAACCGCTGCAAGGCCCCGTGCAAGTGCAAGGCACCTTCCATTACGAACCCGATTGCCTGTGTCACCAATTGACCATCCACTCCTGGGCATCCTCATAGGCTGCCTTCTTGGCACCTTGACTGGGCTCATTCCGGGGCTTCACGTCAACACGCTCGCCGCGGCAAGCCTCCTCTTGCCAGGTCATTGGAACGTCCCCCTGCTCGCCGCGGGCACCACGCACACCGTGGTGAACATCATCCCCGTCACGCAATTCGGTGGTGGTGACGACGCGGACGCCGGACTCGCCCTCCCGGCCAGGCAACTCGCCCTGGACGGTCGGCTGCACGAAACGGTCCGAACCAGCGTCACGGCAAGCATCCTCGCGGGTCTGGCCGCGTGGCAAATTGGAGGGTTCCTCGAGCACCAATGGCAACCCGCTCTCGACTTCATCGCGGACCACCGGGCCCTCATGCTTGCAGGCTTCTTGCTTTGGAGCATCGGCCCGCTCCTGCGAACCATGAGCGCATGGGGTGTGATGTTGATGGCGGGCGCGCTCGGATTCATCAGCCAACAATTGCCCCTCCATGGGCCCGTGGGAAACCAAGCCCTCCTTCCCCTCCTTATCGGGTTGTTTGCAGTCCCTGTTCTCCTCGACCGCGCCGATCCCGCGCCGGCAGGCGCCAACCCACGCCCCGTGCAATGGAGACACGTGCGCAGGGGACTTCTCGATGCATTGCCACTCGCCACCCTCACCTCCATGCTCCCCGGCATCACAAGTGGCGTCGCAAGCCGCATGACCCGAAACCGCGGCAACATGCACCACGTT
>JBMZMP010000146.1:0-2390 GCA_049619235.1 Thermoplasmatota archaeon | reverse complement strand
TTGGGGGAGTGGAAAAAGGTACTTTTTGGGCGGCCGCTCGCCGGTCAATGGGGCAGATGCCGCAGCTTAGGCAGCGTCGTCTTTGCTTGCCCTGTATTCTTCGCAGATACGCACGAAATTCTTGAACATCGTGACGCCCGCTTCCGTGTGTTCCACTTCGGGGTGGAATTGCATGCCAAACAATGGGCGCTCGTTGTGGCGCATCACTTGCACGGGGCAGGTTTCGCTGTGGCTGAGGACGCGGAAGTCTGCGGGGACCTCGTTGACTTCGTCGTGGTGGCTTTCCCACACCGTGGATCGCTCGGGCACGTCGCGGAGGATGTCGCCTTCATCGGTGACAATCATTTCCGTGGCGCCGAACTCAGGGGTGACGCTGGGGGCGGCGCTGCCGCCGAAGTGGCGAGCCATGAATTGGTGGCCGGCGCAGATGCCGAGCATGGGGATGTCGAGGTTGTCGATGTAATCGGCGCAGTTGCCGAGGTTGCCGTCCACGCCAACGCGGGGTGCGCCGCCGGAGAGGAGGAGGCCGTCCAGGTTGGCTGCTTGCAGCGTTTCCAATGGGGTGTCGTTCTCCACCATTTCGGTTTCTTGTTTCAAGTAACGAAGCACGCGCCATTCGCGGTGCGTCCATTGGCCCCCGTTGTCAACAACCCAAATCTTCACGATTCGGCGAGTCGGCGCCGGGAAAAAACCCTTGGGCGGCGCGCCACGAAATTTGGCGGCTGAATTGTTATATGTGGGCCCCGGCTCGGAAACGCAATGAGGTGGCTACTTCCGGCGTTGTTGATTGCAATGTTTGCAGGATGCATAGCCGCCCCAGAAGCAAACATCTCTGGCGCTGGCCGAGCTATTTTACTTGAGGAAACAACTGCTGACTGTTCGGGGCAAGTGCTAGTCGCCTCCATTGATGCCGGTTTGCTTGATTTGCCCACCTTGGATTTGCTGCCTGCAGCGGAATTGTTTGGAAGTTCAGGGCAACCACACGTGCTGCTTCTCTACACCGTGGACTGCATGAGTCGAGACGGCCCATGGACCGAGGCCGGTTCGGCCGTGCTGGTGCGGTCCCAGGCGCCTTACCACGGTTGGTCCGCCTACCCCATGAATTCCGCCGGCGACGGCCCGTTCCATACCTTGCGGAGCGACGCGGGGTGGCGCATGGAAACGGGCCGCGTGGAGACCTTGCCATCCGTGGCTCAAAACGACCTTTTGGAAACCCAGTGGTATCAGGCGCACGACGAGTCGGGTGCTTGGTTTGAGACAAGTCGCACTGGAGACCCCGCCGTGGAAGAAACGTACACCATTCGGTTCCTACGCGACGGCCATGGCTTGTCCATGCGGTTTGCGGAGACAACCTCGCTGGCGTACGGGTTCTGTTCCATCGAAGGGGCGGCGGAGGAATCGCAAGCGTTCAGGCTCCCCAATTGTGCTGGGCACACCATGCGGGCGTTCTCCTTTGGCGCAACCGAGGTTTCGCTGGCGTGGGCCCAAACCATTTGAGGAAGGTTGAGAATCGACCTCCATGGGCAAGTGGATTTTGCTGGTACTCCTAGTGCCACTTGCCGTCGGGCAAACCGTTGAGTTGGGGTTGGAGCGGACGCTGCCCGCCAACGATTTCGTCTTTGTCCCTGGCCCTGCGGCTGGCGTGCCGTCCATGTGTGATGGAGGTGAATGGCAGCCCGACCAGGTTCGGAACGAATTCATCTCGTTCTCTGAGCGCGAGGACGAACGGGGGTGCGGGTCTGCATACGTGAACCTGGTTGCGCCCATGGATGCACGGGAGTTGGAAGTTCAGTTCACGGCCGGGCGGACGGTCACTGGCCCAACGGGTCCGGTGGGGGCAGGGAATGTCTTTGTTCAACAGGTTCGGCTACAAGACGACACGAGCATTCGTTCGGCGGAGTTGTTTGCGGCGCCAGCAGGTTCATTGGATCCCCGGATGCACAACATCCGGTTCGATTTTACGGGTAGCAACGTGCAGTTGGCTTGGTACTTCGAGGACGGAGGATTAGAAATCACGGACACCACGGCAGGCATTACCCTGCCTGGTGGGGCAGCCATGGCTGCGCAAGTGGACCGGCCATTGGTTCGTTTCCGCGGCATCGACATTGAAGTGGACGCAACCCTGGAGGGTCGGCCACTTGGAGGGAACTACGAGGAAGTGTTGTCCATGCGGTTCGAAGTGCCTGAAGGATGGCCGGAAACCGACAAGCCGTTCCTGGACCTCGCTGTGAATTCACAATACGGGTTGCTGTCCATCCGGGGCCCCAGCGGCAATCAATTCTCCGCGAAGCAAATGGATCTTGTGGTGAGGGGTGGCGGCAGCGTCCACATCCCCGTGGCGGTCATGCAACAAACCGGCGCCGGCACGTACCAAATCGAATTCGTGGCCC
>JBMZMP010000145.1:300-2419 GCA_049619235.1 Thermoplasmatota archaeon | reverse complement strand
CGCGCGTGCGCGTGCGTGATTTGGGATGCAGCGTAGGCTCTCCCAGGACATTTCATGAGTGACGAATACGGCGCAAGCAGCATCCAAGTTCTCGAAGGATTGGAAGCGGTTCGGAAGCGCCCAGCCATGTACATTGGCTCGACGGACGAACGCGGATTGCACCACTTGGTGTACGAAGTGGTGGACAACAGCATCGACGAAACCCTCGCCGGATACTGTGACAAAGTGGAGGTTGTCATCCAGAAGGACGGCTCCATCCGCGTCTGCGACAACGGCCGCGGCATCCCCGTGGAGATGCATGAAAAATATCAGAAGCCCGCGCTTGAAGTGGTCATGACCGTCCTGCACGCAGGCGGCAAGTTTGACGAATCCACGTACAAAGTCAGCGGCGGCCTGCACGGCGTGGGTGTGTCCTGCGTGAACGCGCTGAGTGAGAAACTCATCGCCACCGTGCGCCGGAACAACAAAACCTACGAAATGGAGTTCTGCCGCGGCAAACCCCAAGGCGACCTCCAGGAACTCGGCCCGTCCACGGAAACCGGCACGCAAATCGTGTTCTACCCCGACCCAGACATCTTCGAGACCCTCGAATACGACTTCCCAACCCTCCAAAACCGCCTCCGCGAACTCGCGTTCCTGAACGCAGGCGTGAACATCATCTTCCGCGACGAACGCCCCGAGGAACACGTTGAGGAACAATTCCACTACGAAGGCGGCGTCGGCGAATTCGTCAGCTGGATCAACCGCAACCGCAGCCCCCTCCACCCGGACCCCATCTTCATCGAGGGCAAGAAAGACAAGGTGCAAGTCCAAGTGGCGCTGCAGTACACGGACGCGTACAACGAGACCATTTTCACGTTCGCGAACAACATCAACACCCACGAAGGCGGCAGCCACTTGGTGGGTTTCCGCGCGGCCATGACGCGCACCATCAACGATTACGCTCGCAAGAACGAGTTGCTCAAAAACGTGGAAGGGACACTGAGCGGTGAAGACGTCCGCGAAGGCATCACGGGCATCGTCAGCGTGCAGATTCCACAACCCCAATTCGAGGGGCAAACCAAGACGAAGCTCGGCAACAGCGAAGTCAGGGGCATCGTGGAAAGCCTCCTGAACGAACACCTGGGCGATTTCCTTGAAGAAAACCCCGCCACGGCGAAAATCATCATCGAGAAAGCGGTGCTCGCACAACGTGCCCGCGACGCTGCTCGGAAGGCCCGGGATCTCACCCGCCGCAAATCGGTGCTGGAAGGCAGTGGTTTGCCAGGCAAACTGGCCGACTGTCAAAGCCGCGACCCAGCCAACTCCGAATTGTACATCGTGGAAGGTGACTCCGCCGGTGGCAGCGCCAAACAGGGCCGCGACCGCGCCACACAAGCGATCCTGCCCCTACGTGGCAAAATCTTGAACACGGAACGCGCCCGCCTGGACCGAATCCTGCAAAACAAGGAAGTGCAGGCCCTCATCCAAGCCTGCGGTACCAGCATCGGTGAAGATTTCGACGCCGACAAGGCCCGTTACCACAAAATCGTCATCATGACCGATGCGGACGTGGACGGGGCACACATTCGCGCCCTCATGTTGACCTTCTTCTACAGGTACATGCACGAATTGATTGAACGTGGCTACGTGTACATCGCGCAACCGCCCCTGTACAAACTCAAGAAAGGCAGCCAAGAGCGGTACGCCTACGACGAACGCGCCAAGGAGAAACTCCTCGAGGAAATGGGGGACAAGGTGTCCCTGCAACGCTTCAAGGGTCTTGGTGAAATGAACCCCACTCAGCTCTGGGAAACCACCATGGACCCCGACGCCCGCACCCTACTGCAAGTCACAGTGGAAGACGCCGTGATGGCGGACGAATTGTTCGTCACGCTCATGGGCGACCAAGTGGAGCCACGCCGTGAATTCATTGAAGAAAACGCCCTCAAAGCACAGGTGGACGTATGATTCGAACCCACGCTGCACCCCTTGAGAACAAATCCGTTCCAGCAATGGAGGTAGGTGCCTGATGTCCGATGAACCAATCGAACCCGTAGAAACCACCGTCCTCGGTGGCAACGTGCAAGACCGAACCATTGAATCGGAAATGCGCCAGAGTTTCCTCGATTACGCCATG
>JBMZMP010000145.1:0-290 GCA_049619235.1 Thermoplasmatota archaeon | reverse complement strand
TGCCTGATGCCCGTGACGGGTTGAAGCCGGTGCACCGGCGCATTCTGTACGCCATGGGCGAACTGGGCATGAGCTCCACGCAGTCCTACAAGAAATCGGCGTACGTTGTGGGTGAAGTGCTTGGTAAGTACCACCCGCATGGCGACATCAGCGTGTACGAAGCGATGGTCCGCATGGCGCAGGACTGGAGCCTTCGCTACCCCATGGTGGACGGCCAAGGCAATTTCGGCAGCGTTGACGGCGACGGCGCCGCAGCCATGCGGTACACGGAAGCCAAAATGGCAAAAATT
>JBMZMP010000144.1:0-2448 GCA_049619235.1 Thermoplasmatota archaeon | reverse complement strand
GAACTGGAAAAACAAGAAATGTTGGAAGGGGAAAGGAAGCAGGGCGCCTCGGAACAACCGGACCGCACCCAGTAGGTCGAAAGTACGCGACCTAGGCTTGGTCTTCGAGCCAGCGCTCCGCATCAATGGCAGCCTTGCAACCGCTTCCAGCTGCGGTGATGGCTTGCTTGTAACGGTGATCAAACACGTCACCTGCCACGAAGACGCCTGGCACACTGGTGTGGGTTTCGTGCGGGCCATCGGCGATGATGTATCCCGCCTCGTCCAAACGGAGGGTGCCCTTGAACAAGTCGGTGCTTGGTTTGTGTCCAATGGCTGCGAAGTAGCCATTGGTCTTCAGCACTTTTTCTTCTCCCGTGACGCGGTTCTTCAACCGGACACCATTGACGAAGTCGTCTCCGAGAATCTCCGTGATTTCCGTGTTCCACTCGATTTCAATTTTGGGGTGCTCCATGGCGCGCTTGGCCATGATTTTGCTGGCGCGGAACTCGTCGCGGCGGTGCACGATCGTGACTTTGGAGGCGTACTTGGTAAGGAACGTTGCTTCCTCCATGGCAGTGTCTCCGCCGCCAACCACGACCACTTCCTTGTCCTTGAAGAAGAACCCGTCACAGGTTGCGCACGCGCTGACGCCTCGACCCATCAATGCCTTCTCAGAGTCGAGGCCGAGCCACTTGGCGCTGCTGCCGGTGGCAACGATGACCGTTTTGGCCTTGTACTCGGTGGTGTCGGTTTTGATGACGAAGGGTCGGTTGGAGAAATCCACTTCGATGGCGTCCTCGTCGAAGAATTCGGCGCCAAACCGTTCTGCTTGCTTGCGAAGATCCGCCATCATTTCTGGGCCAGTGACCCCTTCGGGGTAGCCGGGGAAGTTCTCCACGTCACTGGTGAGCATCAATTGGCCGCCGGCTTCGTAGCCCGCGATGACTGCGGTTTTCAGGTACGCCCGGCTTGCGTACAGAGCCGCGGTGCACCCTGCGGGGCCGCTTCCAATGATGATCGTGTCAAATTCCATACACGGCGATTTTGCCGGGGTTCTTGACGGTTGGCCTTCGGGGTTACGAGTTGTACGCGGCGATGGCGTCTTTGGCTTGCAGGATGCCGTAGCCGTACGCGGGGTCGTGGACCGTGTCGGCCATTTGTTTGGCGCTGCTGGCGATGGCCAATTTCACTTCGTACACGTCGGCGCGGTTTTGCAACTGTGGTTTGCCTTCAAGCATCAAAGCGACGGCGCTTGCCACAAAGGGTGCCGCTTGGCTTGTTCCAGTGGCTTTCACGTAGGATCCGTCAATCCAGGCACTGAGAATGCTGACCCCGGGTGCGACGATTTCCGGCTTCTTGTGCGGGTCGCAGCGGCCGAGTTGGTTCCCAAGGATGCCGCCGCGGCATTCGTTTTGGCCCATGTTGTTGCCGCGGCTGCTGCCGTCCCAGACGTCTCCATCTTGTTGGATGGCGCCCACGGCGATGACGCCCTGGATGTCTGCGGGTTCATCCACGTCTGCGTTGTCCGGACCACTGTTTCCGGCGCTCGCGACCACGACCACGCCCTCGTCAATGAGGCTGTTGACGGCGGTGCGCACTTGGTCGCCGATTGTGATTGGGAATTTTTCGCCCCCGAGGCTCATGGAAACCACGTCCACTTGTTGGCTTGCCAGCCAGGTGAGGCCTTGGGCGATGGCTGCGTCGGGGCAGTTTTCTTTTCCACAGACTTTTGCCACGTAGAATTGTGCGTCCGGCGCGGCCCCTTTGAGGTCGATGCCGCCGTAGAGCAATTTGTCGCCGAATGTGCTGCCGCGTGCGGCCATGATGCCGACCACATGGGTGCCGTGGCCGTTGTCGTCGTACGCTTTTTCAACGCCGGTGATGCCGCCGATGAAGTCTTTGAAACCCATCAGTTCGCCGTTGTTTTTGTCCCCGTCCACGAGGTGATCCATGCTGGGGTGGTCCACGTCAATGCCCGTGTCGAGGATGCCGACGCGGACGCCTTTTCCGGTCTTGGTGACTTCGTTGAATTGGGTGTCTTCGTACGCCCATTCCGTGCGGGCGTCGCCCAGGCAGCCGGCAAGGGCTACGGTAAGCAGAAGGACAGGAACCAAGTGTCGCACAGGGGAACCTTGCGTAGGTTGCTGTTAAGGATTGTCTTACAGGCGCAGGAACAGGGCGATGTCGGCGATGACCGGCATGCGGTAGCGCTCGCCGAGCGCGACCTTCACCATGCCGACAATCATGAAGAACAGGTACACGGCAGTGGTTGCGAAAATGAATGTGAAAATGATGCTGCTTCCGAAGCCCCCGGAGAGGAAGAACAGCAGGATGAAGAACAGCAGTTGCAGAAGCAACCACGTGAAGAACAGCACGCCGCCTTGACGAGCATGGAATTGGATGAACATGCTGTCTTTCTTGAGATTCACGGGAATCACGAAGAAGAATAGGAAGTAACCAAGAATG
>JBMZMP010000143.1:0-2454 GCA_049619235.1 Thermoplasmatota archaeon | reverse complement strand
CAAGTTCGGTTGCGGTTTCACGGAAGCATTGGCGGCAGATTCCGAGGCCGTAGCGGCGCACGAGTCCACGCTTGCGGCCGCAGCGTTCGCAGCCGTTGATGCGTCCCTTGAAGACGGTTCGTTCTTTGATGATAAGTCCCATTTAGACGACCTCCATGGTGAATTTCTCCGTGAGGAAGGCGAGGGCTTCTTCGCGGGTCACACGGTGCCGAGCGGGCACCTTGCGGGAAAGAAGGCGGCGGTGCTTGATGCGGTGGCCGGGCTTCTCGAGGGTGATGGCGACGTCCATACCGAAGACACCGATTTCGGGGTCGTAGCGTTCGCCTTCGAACGTGGTGTGGTCGGTGACACCGAATTGCAAGTTGCCTTGGTTGTCGAAGGACCAGTTGAAGATCTTGTTGTGACGGGTGTAGAGGGCGCGTTGCACGAAGCTTTCGGCGCCTTCGCCGCGGAGGGTCACCTTGCAGCCGATTGGCATGCCTGGGCGAACACCGAGGTCACGGTTGTTCATCTTACCGAAGGTGCGCATGGGCTTTTGGCCGGTGAGCTTCTCCATGGTGGCTTCTGCCTTGGCGAGGCGGTCTCCGCCTTCACCAACACCCATGTTGACGGTCACTTTTGCGATGCGGGGGGCTTGCATATCAGCCAAGGAGGCTCACCTCCACTTTGGGGACGTTGTTCTTGTCGCCAATAGGGAAGGCGTAGTGCTTCACGGTGGTGAATGCGTTGTCGCCGTCCTTGAGGTGGACCAGGTTTGGCTTGTGGCTGCGGGTCACTTCGATGCTTGCAACGGGTGCAATTTCACCGGCGTGGCGGCCACCAGTCACGAGCACTTCTGCGCCTTCTTCAAAGCGGAAGTGTCCGAGGATCTTTTGGGTTGGGAGCTCGAGCTTGAGAACGTCTCCGGTCTTGTAGTCGTCTTTCTTGATGAGCAAGCAGCGACCGTCGTGGAGGTTCAATTGGGTCTTGCCACCGACGATGGTGGTTTTGTCCTTGATTTGGGCGAGCTTCCAGGTGCCTTCTTTTTCGCCGACTTCGACGAAGCGGATGCGGGCCTTGTCGTCGATGGCGACGCGCCAGGCCTTCTTCATGGCGGGGACGCTGACGACGTCCATGAAGCCAATGGGGAGCTTGGAGTTCTTGACGACGCGGCCGTCAACGAGCACTTTGCCGTGTCCGATGGCGTTCTTTGCTTCGCGGTTGGTCACGGCGATGCCGAGGTAGTCGCGCAGCACCGTGCTGAGAGGCACGGAATGTTGGATGGCGTGTGGGCCGGGGCTGGGCTTCGTGGTGTAGACGTTCGTCTTGCGAGGAATCGTCCAGGTGCGAGGCGTTGCCAGGCGTTTCAGGTGCTTACTCATGCTTGCTCCTCACCGAGTTTGGCTCGGCGGTAGTTGTCTTCGAGGTTGAGCTTCTTGATCAGCAAGTTGCTTGGGTCAACTGGGAGGGGGACAGCGGTGCCGTCGGCCTTGTTGTTGTTGACGCCGTCCACGACGACCTTGCGGCTCTTCGTGCGGACTTCGACAATCTTGCCGGTGTGGCCCTTGTGGGAGCCACGGAGTACGAGGACTTCGTCACCCACGATGACGGGGGTGCTGCGGGTCTTGTACTTGAGGAGAAGTTCTTCACTGAGGTGTGCGGCGATTTGCTTGCGGCGCACGTGCAGGGGGGCCTCGTTTAGGGCCTTGCGTTGCTTGCGTGGTTGAATCGTCGTCATGGTATCAGATGATGGTGTTTGCAGTTGCACTGACACGTGGCCAGCGTTGCGCGGCTTCACGGGCGACTGGGCCCTTGATTTGGCTTCCCTTGACTTCGCCGTCTTGGTCGTTGATGATGACGCAGGCGTTGTCTTCGAAGATGACCGTGGTGCCGTCGGGGCGTTGGTATGGGCGCTTTTGGCGGACCACAACGGCCTTCAGGATTTGGCGGCGCATTTCGGGGGTTCCCTTCTTGACGCTGATGGTGACGAGATCACCGACACCAGCGGCTGGGTAACGGCGCTTGGTTCCACCGAGCTTGGGGACGTTGATGATTTCAACGACTTTGGCTCCGGTGTTGTCCACGCAGTCAAGGCGGGCTCCGGTTGGGAGACCACGGGTGACGTTGGATGGAATTCCACGCATGTTTAGGCCTCCGACCGGTTTTCAACGACCACGAATTTCACGGTCTTGCTGATGGGGCGGCATTCGGCAATCAGTACTTCGTCGCCAGCTTTCACGTCAATGTTGCTGGGAAGGTGGGCCGTGTACCGGCTGGTGCGCTTTTCGTACCGTTGGTACTTTTGCACGAGGTGCGGGCGCTCCTTTTCGACGATGCAGGTGCCTTGCATCTTGTTTGCTACGACGGTACCGACAATGGTCACACCGCGGACGGGGAGGGTGCCGTTGAAGGGGTTGGTGTTGTCCCCAGGGGCAGGTTCCCGTGCTGGTGCTCGCACATCGATTCCGATGTCAC
>JBMZMP010000142.1:0-2490 GCA_049619235.1 Thermoplasmatota archaeon | reverse complement strand
CATCATTGGCCCCCGAGCATTCGTTGCGGACATGAAGTTGAACCCGTACTATTGGAGCCTGCAGCGTTGGAGCGGAGCACAGCACTGCCTGGTCCTTGAGCGACCTGACGAGAAGATTTTCCAGAAAATCCCCGAGTACCCAAACTAGCAGAACCGACTGGGGGCTTGTTAGCCGTCCACTTCGTCAAATTCGTCGCGGATTTCCCCAATCAACTCTTCCACAAGGTCCTCCACGGTGGCAATGCCGAGGTTGCGCCCGTCTTCATTTTGCACCACGGCCATGAGCTTCCGTTCGCGTTGCATGCGTGCAAGGAGGCGGTCGCTGTGGGTTTCGTGGTGGGCAAACAAGACACTGCGGAGGCTGTCGGTGACGAACGTCTCCGTGAGCTGCTTGTCCGTGTAGGTGAGGAGGTCTTTTGCGTGGACGAATCCGAGCACGTGGTCGAAACTGCCATCCACGACGAGGATGCGACTGTGACCGGACTCTGCGACGGCGTGGAGCGCCTCGGTGAGTTTGGCGTCTTTGTCCACGTACACCACTTCTTCCCGTGGCGTGATGACGCGGTGCACGTCCGTCTCGGTGAAGTCAAACACTTCCTCGATGACCCGTTGCTCGAAGGCTTCCACTTCGCCTTCTTCGGCGCCCACTTTCACCATGTGCTCGATTTCGTCTTGGGTGATGTATGGCCCAGTGTTGGGTTCCAGTTTGAACGGTTTCAGAAGCAGCCGGGCGAACCAGGTGAGGCTGTGCGCAAAGGGCGCCAGGATGATGTGGAAGAACCGCAACGGGCGCGCGAGGTGCATGCTGGTGCGGACGGGGCGGTCCACGGCGAGGGTCTTCGGCGTGATTTCCGCAAAGACCAGGACGATGAAAGTGAGGCCGAAAGTGGCAGCAATCGCCCCTTTTGGACCCCAGAGGTCCACGCAGAGGTACGTTGCGATGCTGGCGGCGGCAATGTTGACCAAGTTGTTGCCAACGAGTACGGTGCTCAAAATGCGGTCGGGGTCCTCAAGCATTCGGTGGACAATGCCCGCGCGGGAGTGCCCTTCTTCCATTTTGTGTCGAACTTTGAAGCGGTCCGCCCGCACGAGCGCGGTTTCGGACATGGAAAAAAAGCCAGACAAGGCGAGCAATAGGACCAGGGCCCCCCACAAGAGCCAGTTGAAATCAATCACGAGGCGTGTTCCAATGCAAGCGAGGCAAGCGGTACTTAAAGCGCATTGGGGCCGGGGATGGCGGGAATTGGATCCTCTTGCACAGTGTGCAAGACGACCATGGTGTTGGTTCGTTGTATGTGTTCGCTACTGAGTGTGGTTTTGGCAAGGTCGTCCAGGTCTGCTCGGTTGCGGACTCGGGCAAGGACCATGCCATCCCATTCCCCCGTCACGTCATACACACTGAAGACGCGGGGGTCTTTGGCGATGGCTTCCTGGGTCGCGCGGAGGTGCCCTTTGTCGATGCGGAGGCCGATGATGACATTCAGTTCCCAGCCGACGCGGAACGGGTCGATGATTGCACTGTAGCCCTTGATGACGCCCGCCTGCTCCATGCGGCGAATCCTCCGGTTGACGGTGGCAAGGGCGAGCCCGGTCTGCGACGAGAGGTCCCGGTGGCTTGCGCGGCCGTCGTTTCGAAGCGCAGCAAGGAGGACCCGGTCGGTTTCATCAAGGGAAGGGATTGATACGGTCGTTTCAGAACTCACGAAAGAACAGAGCATATTGAGACATATGAGCATTATTGAGTTCATTGTGATACAAACGCCAACAAAACCCCTTCATTTCCTGTGCAACTGAACACTTATTATCAAGGGCAAAGTCCGCAGATTTGGAGTCAAATCCCATGGCAGTCTTCGCAGAATACATTTGGATGGACGGACACGAACCAACGCAAAAGCTACGCAGCAAAACCAAGATTTTGCCCGGCATCGACGAAGTGACCGACGTGTCCACCCTCCCCGACTGGGGATTCGACGGCAGCAGCACCAACCAAGCCCCCGGCGACAAGAGCGACTGCCACTTGAAGCCCATGAGCATCTTCCACGACCCCATCCGTGGCGCCCCACACATCCTCGTCATGTGTGAAGTGTTCATGGCCGACGGCGTCACCCCCCACCCCAGCAACACCCGCGCCAAACTCCGCGCCGTTGCCGAACAAGTGGAAGACCAAGAAGCCTGGTTCGGCCTCGAACAAGAATACACCCTCTTCAAGGGCCGCACCCCCCTCGGCTGGCCAGAAAACGGCTTCCCAGCCCCACAAGGCCCATACTACTGCGGCGTCGGAGCCGACGAAGTGTACGGCCGCGACATCGTGGAGGAACACATGGAAGCCTGCATCGAAGCCGGCATCAACATGAGCGGCATCAACGCCGAAGTCATGCCCGGTCAATGGGAATTCCAAGTGGGCCCCTGCGGACCCCTCGAAGTGTCCGACCAAACCTGGATCGCCCGCTGGCTCCTCTACCGCATCGGTGAAGACTACGGCGTCAGCGC
>JBMZMP010000141.1:0-2537 GCA_049619235.1 Thermoplasmatota archaeon | reverse complement strand
TGGTCCAACTTCAAGATCCTGAGACTTACTAAGAACATGAGAGTACATGCAAGTGGTGACCAGAGATTGGAGCAGTTTGACAGGTGGACATTGTCCCTTGGAAATGGGGATGTCCAGTTCGCCGGAACCCCCTTCGATGTCTTTCGCGGCTCCGATGAAATCCTCGGAGACTCCTTTCGCCATGGCATACCCTTGCACCTCAGAAAGGAGTGGTACGCCCACGGCGAGCGCCAAGCCGATGCCCGCAACCGTGATGAACAAAATCATCGAGCTGCCGACGACCGCGCTGGCGCCGTCCTCTTGCACTAGAACACCCGCCTCGTATTCTCCATGAACAACCCCTTCAGGGTTTCCTTGAACAACAGGAAGCGGTTGGCGTCTGGAACGCCCCTCATTTTCGTGACTTTCAGGTATGGGTACAACGCGAAGCCTTGACGATCGAAGCCCAATTCCATGGCTCCGTCGCACAATTGCTGCAACTGCACCTCGTAGGCCGGGTCCAACATGCCGCGCGTGGCCATCAAAAGCACCGTGGCGCCGGATTCGGCGCACTGCGTCCGCAGGTTCATGACCCACGCCTTCACGTCGAGCCATTCCTTGTCAGCGGCGAACTCAGCAAACGCCTCGACGACCGCCCGTTGGCCGGATTCCAGCACGGGGAGCGGGTCGTCGGCGCCCAGGAGCAGGAGGTTCTTCGAGGAGCCCCCCACTCGTTCGACGCCTTCCATCACGTCTTGGTGGGTCAAGTCGCGGGCGATGTACACGCAGGTGCCACCGCCGGAGGCAAAGTGGAAGCCCATCAATTCGTAAGCGTTCATGGGTTCCCCCACGAGCAAGATCACGGTGCCGTCGGGGATGCCTCCTCCAAGCTGCGCATCCAGCCCGGCTAGGCCTGAGGAAATGCGTTGCCGCGTACGCGGTTTGCTTGGAGGCACAGACATGTATTGTCCTTCAAGGTTCAAAAGCGGTATGCTATGGTCACCCGAATGACGAGATTGCCAAACCACACCGCCAACAGGAGGCCGAGTGTCAATGGGACCATGAATGGAATTTTTGGCGTCACCCAAACCCGCTTCATGCCAGCGGCGCGCAATTCCTCGTACCGGGCGTCCATGTCGGTGCCGATTTGTTGCCACAGTTTCCATTTCACTTCGCCATCCACGACGTGGTGCATGGGCCAGACGTGGCGGCTGCGGGCCTCCTCCAAATCCATGGGGACGCCTAGTGGTGCGGCGGGAGCAAAGTTGCCGCGAACCAGGTTCTGCAACAACAACGCGAGGGGGATGGCAAGGGAGACAACCGTTGCGTTCACGAGCGCGTCCATGGCGGGGACCGTTCCGTACCCGGCGGGCCACCCCGGAAAGAGCCACGCGAGCACCATGAGCCCTTTTGCGTCGGCGCCGCCGAAGAGCCGGAGCGCGTAGAGCAGGTACGCGAACGTGGTGACCACGAGCGCGATGGCGTACACGCGCCATTCGCCTTGCAGCAAGTCCCCGATGACCAAGATGGCAGCCATTGCCATGAAGGGCCACCAGTACTGATTGGCCACGCGGCGGGTTTGCAAGTCACTCCAGACGGCACCTGCGAACATGACGATGGCGAGGAACGCCCGCGGCTCAAATTCCATTGGTTTGACAGGCAAAAAGGGAGGGAAAAGGGTTGGGAAAAGGAGTTTGGCGGATTCGCCGCTACCTACGCTTGTTCCGAGTCGCAATCGACCCCGCCCAGCACTCTCACGCCGGCCGGTTCGCTTGGCTTTCGCCTCGCTGTCGCCTACGATCCTCGTTCGCTTACTCGGAGTAGTAATCGACGCCGTATGGCTCAGGCTTGAGGCCCTTGCGTTGGCGGATTTCCGCGGTGACCTTGGCTTGCAAGCCCATGTCGAGCATCTCGAAGCCGAGGTTCTCCGTGCTCCAGATGGCGCGGCCACCGGTTGCACTGCGAATGGCGCCGGCGAAACCGAACATTTCAGCCACAGGCACCTTCGTGATGATGGTGGTGCTGTCGCCTTCTTGGGTCATGTCCTGGATGATACCACGGCGGCTTTGGAATTCGCGGGTTGCGCTTCCCATCACTTCGTCAGGGACGGTGACAACTGCCTTGGACATGGGTTCAATCAAGATGGGCTTGGCGGTGGTCATGGCGCCGTAAATCGCGTTGCGGACGGCGGGGATGACTTGCGCGGGGCCACGGTGCACGGCGTCTTCGTGAAGCTTGGCGTCGGTGACCTTGAAGAGAACACCTTGCACGGGTTCACCAGCTTGTGGGCCGGCCTTCATGGCTTCGCGGAAGGACTCGTTGATCAATTCGAAGGTTTCGTGGAGGTATTGGATACCCTTGGTTGCGTCAACGAGCATGTTGGTGCCGTCGATGCACTTGACCTTCTTTGCCACGTCCTTTTCCCAGCCGTGGTTGTGCACGAGTGCTTGTTCCACTTCCTTACTGAACTTCTTGGCATCTTGTGGAATTTCGTTGTCGTGCAATGCGTTGACAACGTCCTCTGGGAGGGGTTCCGCGGTGATGAAGAAGCGGTTGTG
>JBMZMP010000140.1:0-2595 GCA_049619235.1 Thermoplasmatota archaeon | reverse complement strand
GGGACTTCTTTGCGACTGCGGATGCTCATGGCACCGTTGGGTCGCAGGTTCACGGCCACGTGCGCGCCGCCCTCCAGGAGTTCGTGCAAGCCCACGTTCTTGGGCAAGTTGCCGTAAACCACGGCCGCTTTCATGCCGTTGGGGGCGTCGAATCCACGCGCGAATTTGAGGAGGTATGCGGATTCCATTTCCGTGAGGTGACGCTGTTGGTCCGCGGCGTCTTGGATGACGTCGTCCACCACTTTGTTGCGCCCGGTTTTTCCAAGCAGATGTTCCACGAAGTCGTCGGTCTTCATCCACGTCAGGGCAAATTCGAGGGTTTCGGAGTCGGGGGTTTTGTTCCACCAAAGGTCCCTGTCCCGGATGGTTTCTGCCAGTTTCTTGGCAAAAGCGTCCTTGGGGGCGAGGGCTTGCTGCACCATGCTGGCGCCGCTTTCCGTGGCGTCCGTGTTGACGTCGAGGACGGCGAGAAGCGGGCGCAACCGACCAAGGTCGAGGTTTTCCCAGGATTTGTGGTGGTGGTCGCGCCATTCAATGTTCCAGCCACGGCTTTGCAAGGCTCGGCAAGAGGCGACGATGGAGTCGAAGCTGCGGCCGTTGAGGGCCAAGTCCATGATGTGGAGTGTGCGGCCGTTGCCTTCGTGGCCGTCTTCCACGAGGTGGTTGAGGGTTTCGTGGATGTAGTTGGGTTGGGAGTAGAAGACGCCGCAGTTTTCGGCTCCGAGCGCGCGTTGCGCGATGATGACGGCGCCGGTGCCGTCGAGGCAGTGCCCGTGGCTGATGAGGAGGGCGGTTTTGCTGGCGGCCACTGCGTCGGCGATGTGGGCCTTCGTGCGGGCTTTGCGTTCTTCCGCCGAGAGCTTGTTTTTGCTCTTGGGCTTGAGGAGTGCTTTCTTGTCCATGGCTCCGGCACGGAGGGGGCTATTAAACGGCCATCGACGCACCTTTCAAGCCGGGCAATGTGGCGACGCCGTGGCTTTGCAATTGTACAACGTACGCACCCGCCAAAAGGAACCCTTCGTGCCGCAAGTGCCAGGCAAGGTGGGCATGTACGTGTGTGGCCTCACCGTGTACGATCACGCCCACTTGGGCCACGCACGGGCGTACGTGAGCTTCGAAATCATTCGACGATGGTTGGAGCGTAGCTACGATGTCACGTACGTGCAAAACGTCACGGACGTGGAGGACAAAATCATCAACCGGGCCGCCGAGCTTGGTGTCTCTCCCCGGGAGCACAGTGCGAAGTGGGACCAGATTGCCCACGATGCGCTGCGCCGGCTTGGCGTCCGTGACCCGGACCATTTCCCGCACGTGACCACCCACATCGGGCCCATCATTTCCTACATTCAAACCATCATCAAGAACGGGCACGCATACGCCACGGAGGAAGGCAACGTGTACTTCGATGTGCCCTCCTATGCAGACCATGCAGAGTCCGCTCACGAGGCGGATGGGTACGGCTGCCTCAGCCGCCGCGACTACAAGGAAATGGCCGCGGGTGTCCGCAAGGACGTGCAGGATGACAAACGACACCCCGCCGACTTTGCGTTGTGGAAGGCCGCGGACCCAGAGCAGCACCCGGACGCAAACTGGGATTCCCCCTGGGGCCGCGGCCGGCCCGGTTGGCACATTGAATGCAGCGTCATGGCGACGCGGATTCTCGGCCATGGTTTCGACATCCACGGCGGCGGCCAAGACTTGATTTTCCCGCACCACGAAAACGAGATTGCCCAAGCCCAGGCCCACGCGGGCGAAGCGCCATTCGTGCACACTTGGATGCACGCGGGTTTCCTGAACGTGGACGGCGTGAAGATGAGCAAGAGCCTTGGCAACTTCATCGTCCTCACGGAACTCCTTGATGAGATGGCGGCCGACGGGATTGACCCGTCCGTGCTCAGGTTCTACTTCGCGCAGACCCAGTACCGATCCAAGATTGACTTCAGCAAGAAAGGCTTGGCGGAATGCCGCGTTGCCGTGGAACGGTTGGAACGCACCCGCAAACGCCTGGCCCAGGCCGCTACGGAATCCAGTGATTCCGCCGTGGACCTCACGGATGCAATCGCGGAATTGGCCGCGTCGTTCACGGACGCCATGAACGACGACATCCACACCCCCGGTGCACTTGCGGCGCTGTTTGCATTCCAAAAATCCGCTCGAGCAGCATTGGATGCGGGACTGCAAGGAGCTCCCGCCCAAGCGGCCCTCGAGACCTTCGAGACATGGGGCCAATTTGTCACCCTCTTCGAGGACCCGGTGGCGTTGGACGACGTGCCAGAAGCAGTCAAGGCCATGCTTGCGGAACGGGCCAAGGCCAGGGATGCGAAGGACTGGGCGGAATCAGACCGCCTCCGAGACGCCATTCTTGCAGAAGGCTGGAAAGTGGTGGACGGTCCTTCCGGGGCCACGTTGGAACGAGCCTAATAGGGCCCCGACCATCCCCCTTTGTGCCTGCGGCGTTTGACCAACCCTTCGAATCCGCAGCCAAGTGGCTGCTTGCAAAGGGCGTCCACCCGAACCATTTCACGTTCCTACAAATCCCGTTGTTCGCGGCGATGATTTGGTTCGCGGATCAAGGCCAAGCGGTTTGGTTCTTCA
>JBMZMP010000139.1:0-2596 GCA_049619235.1 Thermoplasmatota archaeon | reverse complement strand
GATACCTTGCAAGTCACGGTGCCTGCTTCCGAAGCCGCCCAGGACACCTGGGAATCCTTGCCGCTTGCCGCCCCTTCCGTTGCGCGCAACGGATCCCGCGTGGACGGCACCCACCAAGACGCAAACGCCACTGGCATTCGATACCAATTGAACGGCGAATGGATCGAACGGAACACGGGAACAACATGGCGCATCGCCACCACGGAACCAGTCCAGGTGCAATCCATTGGTGCCGGCCGCCAAAGCCCCGCCGTGTCCGTCGAAGGCGCCAACCAGGCACCCTTCCCGGTCGGCCTCGCAATCCTTGGCCTCCTGGCCACAACCTCCCTCCGGAGCCGCCCATGAAACGCAGCCACGTCATCGCCCTTGCTACCGTGTCCTTGCTCCTGCTTACAGGCTGCGCGGAACCAGAAGCGCCGCAGGACCAAAGCACCAGTGAAAGCACCCAAAGTTCCAACCCACCCACGGCCAATGGATTCACTTGGAACGCAAGTTGGCCACAGGAAGTGGACGCCGCCGAGGCCACGCTCCGCGTGCAAGTCTCGGCACCGGTTCTCGTGTCGGTGCAGCAACAAGACGTCGTGCTGTTCTCCGCGGAAGGCCAGGGCTTCTCCATCCCCCTGTCGCTCGCCTACGGTGCCAACGCGTTCCAATTGCGCCTCGACGACGGCACCACAACAGAAAGCGACGAAGTTCTCATTCACCGCCTCGCCCACGGGACGCTTTCCGTTTCCTACGGGGGTTACCCCGGGCAAGCGGACCACACTGACGACTTGCTGTTCGACATGTCCTACCAAAGCGCGCCGGCATACGAAGGCCAAGACGTTGCACACCCAGGTTACACAACCGTGCACGACTTCATGGTGGCGTGGGAAGCGGAGACCGGCCACGTGGTGGAGTATGCCTACAGCAACAGCCTTGGATACTCCGTGAGCACCATCAACGGCATCGGCTCCCCCCTCAGCGCCGCGCCACCCTACTGGCTCTACACCGTCAACGGAGAAAGCCCAGACCTGGGCATCTCGGGCCAAGCGTTCCAACCAGGCGACGTCATCGCTTGGTGCCTTGGCACCTGCTAATCGTTGCCATTATCAAGCACGTTCCGTAGCCCGGCCCATGAAACCATTCATGCTGGCAGCCCTCATGGTTGCCGTTGCCTTGTCCGGATGCGTCGGTGACGACGTGGACGCGCTCTTGAAGAAAAAAGACGACTTCGAAGCCAAGTTCAAGGACCTCGAATCCCGCCTCAACGCCACGGACGCGTTCAAAGACGACTTGGAAGAACTCCTTGACGCCCCGTACGCCGAAGCGTTGCTGGTCATCGAATTTGGCAGCCAACCAGGCACCATCTGGCACGAACAAACCGTGTACGCCAACATCGGGTTCCTCACCACGGACACCCCCACCGAGAACGACTACCAATTGGCAGGCGTCGACAACTCCGTCAACTTCACGGCGCACGACTTGCTGGAAGTATGGACCGAAACCGGCAACACCTACAACGGAACCATTGGAGACTTTGGATTCTTCCTTGATGACATCAACGGCATCGCAGGGTTCCACCACACCAACGGTACCGCGGACGTGTACGATGACGACAGCGGTGCCTTCTGGAAAATCTACATCAACGGCCGCGCGGCGAGCGCAGGGGCAAGCGGCATCGACGTGGAAGATGGCATGACCATCAAGTTCCGCTACACCACGTACTAGGTTCAGCCAAGCAAGTCAACCAAATCGGCTGCCTTGCCTTCGTATTCTTCCACTTTTTCTTCAGCCACTTCTTGTGCCCGGTCTTGGGCTTCCGTGCGGAACGTGATGCCGTTTTCGGCGAGAATTTTTCCGTCCACCGTGGCGCTGGTGTACATTTCCACCGAGTCCGCCTTCAAATCTCCAAGCACTTGGCAGCCTTCGCCAATGATGACGTGGCCGCTTGCTTCCAAACTGCCCTGGATTTCACAATCCGGTCGAAGCTCCACGTTCCCTTCCACGCGCAGCGCGCCGTACATGGTGGTGTTGTCGCCCACTTTGACATTGCCTTTGGCGCGGAAGTTTCCGAGGATGCGGCAATCGGTGCCAATGTCCATGCCGCCCTTGATGTCGCTTTGCTGCAGGCCCAAGTGGCTGCCGTCCGGGACGAACAGGAACACCTTGTCCACTGCAATTTCCACGTCATCGCCTGCTTCCATTTCTTCCAGGATGCGGTCCACTTCCTCGGATTTTCCGAGTCGAAGCAACTCCAGCATGTAGAGGAGGATGTAGATCACGGCCGGCACGGGGTTTCGCTTGTTGACCCAGCCGGTTGCTTTGAGGGCGCCGCCGATCCGGACGTCGTCACCGACGTCCAGGTCGCCGTCGAGGGCCAGGTCGCCTTGGATGAAGCACCGTTCTCCCACGTACGCGTTGGCCTTCGTGGATACGTCGCCGAGGACGTGCGTGGATTGGTCCAGTCGCAGGTCGTCGTCGCAGGTTGCATCGCCTTGGATTTCCACGCCTTGTCCAGTGAACAGACGGCCGTCCGTGTGGACACCGAATTCGGTTTTCACGTGATTTCCGAGGATGAAATCCCCGTTCGTGACAATGGTCCGCTCCTCGAAGA
>JBMZMP010000138.1:0-2728 GCA_049619235.1 Thermoplasmatota archaeon | reverse complement strand
AATCCGTTGATTCCGGCATGTGGCGCGAGTTTGGCCGAGCGCAATCCAGACGTGGTGGTAATCAATGCGGATAGTAGCTGGTCTTTTTCGGCGGTGGAAAGTTGGTTCGCCGTAAACCCTCGGGGGCTTCTGATCCTTCCTAACATCGATGAGGCTTCTGACCTTGCGGTCGCTCAATCTTACCTCGACACGGCGGTCCCGAGTTACCTTGGCGGTTTGTACGACTTGACATTCCCTGATCCCGTGGACCCCCAAGCGGGTTCGAATGGGGACGCGCCGGTTTCCGATGAGGACATCTGGCACATGGAAGGGGCCATCGCCGCGACCCGGCCTGGTGCGTTGTCCAACCAAGTGATTGTCACGAGCCAGAGCATGTACGCGCCGGTGTTTGAGAACCTCATCGCTCGCGGCGAAGGCATTTGGCTTGAGTACGGAGAGCGGGACGACTTCGATTCCGCCACACGCATCCTCACTGAAGTCACGCCGACGCGGACCACGTTGCACGTGTTGAAGGCGTGGTCAGCCCCAAGCTCGCATTGATTCGAGCACCACGTACGCGACGAAGGCAACAAGGACCACAACGGCGGTTGCGCGAACGACTCCGTCCATGGGCATCGAACGGGGTGTCGCTTTAAACGCCCTCGGAGTGGGCCGTTTGTGAGCCTGCAGTCCCTCCAGGAAGTGGCCCGTGAAGTGGTCGGAAGCAACTTTGAAGCCCTCGTGGAAGCGGCGGAACGCGGCGAGCGCCCCCGTGCCTACATTGGCTTTGAGCCAAGCGGCACTGCCCACATTGGTTGGATGGTTTGCGCCGAGACCGTGAACCGGCTCATCGACACCGGGTTTGACGTGACGATTCTGCTTGCGGATTGGCACGCCTACATCAATGACAAACTGGGCGGCGACATGGAGGCAATCAAACGCTGCGCCAAGTACATGGAGGACGCGTTCACGGCCCTGGGGGTCCCCGCGGACCAGGTGACGTACCGGTACGCTGAGGAGTTCGCCGCCGACAAGAACTACTGGGCCCTCGTCATCAAGTGCGCGAAAGCCACGAGCCTTGCCCGCATTCGACGCGCCATGGACATCATGGGTCGCGCCGAGGACGAAGGGGACAAGGACATGAGCAAATTCCTGTACCCTGCCATGCAAGTGGCAGACATTTTCCACATGGGCATGGACCTCGCATACGGTGGCATGGACCAACGACACGCCCACATGCTCGCAAGGGACGTGGCAAAGAAGGTGGGCGCAAAAGCCCCCGTCGCTTTGCACACGCCGCTGGTCCCCAATTTGAAGGGAGGCCAAGGCCGCATGGATCCTGCGGAAGCCAAGATGAGCAAGTCGGATCCAAGCTCGGGCATTTTCCTGCACGACACCGAGAAGCAAGTGCAGAAGAAAATCGGCAAGGCCCACTGCCCGGCGGGCGAGAAGGAGGACAATCCGGTCCTCGACTTGCTGCGCATGGTGATTGCGCCCAGGCAATCGGAATTCCGCATCGACCGCCCCGAGAAATTCGGTGGCCCACTCGAGTTTGCGTCCTACCAAGCCATCGAAGACGCATTTGTTGCGGGGGACTTGCACCCCATGGACCTCAAAAACGGGGTCGCGGCTTGGCTCAACACTCACCTCGAACCCGTCCGTGCCTACTTCGAGGCGAACCCGGACAACCTAGACTTCGTGGAAGGCCTGAAGCGGACCAAGTAAGCCCTAGCGGCGATTGGGTTTTCGCGGCAAGGCCTGCTTGGACAAATTGTCCATGAGGCTTGCGTGCACCACGGCACTTTGGCGGCCCCTTTGGATGCGGTCCCAGTTCAGCTGCCCGCAGATGGGATCCCATGTGAGGTCGGGGTACCGAACGGCTCGCAGCAGCAGCCCTTCCGCGGGCGCGAGCTTGAAATTTGGATGGGGCACGCCCGAGGCAAGGGTTGCTTCAATGGCTTCGAGGGGGATTTCCCCGCGGCCGATGCGGAGCATGGCATCCACCATGCGGCGCACCTGGTTCCACAGAAAGCCCGGCGACGCAATCGTGAATTTCCAGAATTCGCCTGCTTGCTCCACGCGGCATTCCTTGATGATGCGGACCGGGTTCCGGGGGGCTTCCACGCGGGCAAAGCCTCGCATGTCCTTTTCTCCTTCGAACAACGCGCACGCCGCTTGCATGACGTCCAGGGATTCGCCGCGGCTGGCGGCGTGGTACTCGTAGGACCGAATGGCGTGGTACCGGGGCACGAAGTCGTCGGGGACGGGCGTTGCCGCCGTGACCCAGATGCCAATGGGCAAGTGGTTTTGGATGCGGTGCACGATGCCTTTCAAGTGGGGCCGGTCCAGTTTGCAGGAAACCACGTTCTCGAGTGCCGACACGCGGGCGTCGGTTCGGCTGCCGGTTTTGAAACTGTGCTCCACGAGGCCTTCTCGGCGTAGGGCCTCCAACAGGACGCCTTCCACCGTGTACAAGTCCCGGTCCCGCGCGTACGCGTCGAATTGGCTGCCGTCGTAGGCAATGCGGAGGGCCAGGTGCACAACGGCGCCACCGGCACAGCCAAGAAAAACCCGGTGATGCTGCCTTGTGAACGTCCTCGCCACCTTCGTACCGCAACCCGGTGAACGCCAATTGGTCCATTCGGTCCTCGGCGACAACGTGTCTTGGCTCGTGGATGGCGCAAGCCCCTCGGATGCAGAAACGGCCCTCGTGTTTTGGCCCCGCGAGGAACTCCGCTCGGCGGACGTA
>JBMZMP010000137.1:0-2736 GCA_049619235.1 Thermoplasmatota archaeon | reverse complement strand
GCCGAAGCGGTTAAGACTCTCCCCAACTGGGCGGGAAACACTCACAGGTGCATGACATGACCGCTGAAGAGACCCAAGCAAGCCCGCAAACAACGGAAACCGGCGACAAAGCCGACCCCAAGCCTGACCTGCGCAACTTGCAAGACAAGTTCCACGGCCTGCTTGACTCCCGCAACCAACACAACGACCTCGCCCGCGAGGCCCGTGAAGGACGCAACCTCCTCAACGATCAACGCCGTGAAAAATCGGAAGGCCTCGAAGAGCTCAAGAAAAAGCGCGACGAAGCCAACCAAAAAATGCGCGAGCACAAGGAACGCCGCAACGCATACCAAGACCAAGCCAAGGCCCTCATCGGCCAAAAGAAGGGCAAGGCCGGTGGCGTCGAACGCAGCCTCCCCCTCCGCGTACGCAAGCTCCGCAACGAAATCCAAGGCCTCATGGAACGCCAAGAAACCAGCGTCATGAGCCCCGCCAAGGAACGCGACCTGGTGGACGACGTTCGCGCCAAGCGCGTCGAACTCAAGCAACTGGAAGCGGAAATGGAAGCCCAAAAGCTCCTCTCCGTGGACCTCGACGACACCGACGCGGCCATCGACGAGCTCTTCAAGAAGGCTGACGAAGAACACGAATTCGTCCAAAAGTACCACAAGGAAGGCGGCGAATACCACGAGAAATTCGTCCACACCATCAAGGAACTCCGCGTCATTGGCCAAGAAGCCAACGAAAAGCACGCAGCCTTCGTTGCTTTCAAGCAAAAGGCTGACGAGTACCACAACAAGGCCATGGAACTGCGCGAACAAATCGGTGAAATCCGTGGCGTTCGCCAAGCAGAGTTCAATGCCCGCCGCAAGGAAATTGGAGACGTCAACGCCCGCGCCCGCGCCGCCGTGAACGACCCCAAGGCCCTCGAAAAGGCAACCGACAACGCCCTTGAAGACCTGAAAAAGGGCGGAAAGATTTCTCTCGGTTTCTAGGTCGGTTGTACCTTCCCTTCCCCCAACTCCTTTTTCCCAAATCCTCCACCCACATTTTCTTGCCAATTGACACACACAAGGGCGACCACCAACGTTAAGAAGGAAGACACCCCCTGTTCAATTGGAAACGTGCCCCCGGCGCGATCCTTCACAATCACTCTCATCACGAATCTTCCCCCACAAAAGAGGCAAGATTCAATCCCCCCACCGAACAAGTGACAGTTGTTCAGCGAAGCGTGAGCCGGGGCCCGTTCCAAGGAACGTGCAGAAATGGTCTCTGACCCAAGTCATACAAAATACCTCATCAAAGCCACCATCAACACTGATGGCATCGTAGAAAAGTCCGACATCATCGGCGCCGTCTTTGGACAAACCGAAGGCCTCATGGGAAGCGAGCTGGATCTCCGCGATTTGCAGAAATCCGCCCGCATCGGCCGCATCGAAGTAGACATCGCCCAAAAAGGCGGCAAAACGAGCGGCACCATTGAACTCCCAAGCGCAATGGACAAGGTCGAATCCTGCATCCTCGCAGCCGGCCTCGAAACCATCGACCGCATTGGCCCCGCCAAAGCCCACATCGTGGTGCAGAAAGTGGAAGACACCCGTGTCAGCCGCCGCAAGAAGGTCATCGACCGCAGCAAGGAACTCCTTGCCATGCTCAACGAAGACCCAAGCCAAGACAGTGGCAAAATCGCTGACGAAGTCCGCAACGCGGTCCAAGTGGGCGAAATCACGCGCTTCCGCAACACCAAGATTCCCTGTGGACCTGGCGTTGAGGATGCAGAAAGCGTCATCATCGTGGAAGGCCGCAGCGACGTGCTGAACCTCCTCAAGTGCGGCATCAAGAACACCATCGCCGTGGAGGGCACCAGTGTCCGCCCGGAAATCGTGGAATTGACGAAGGAAAAGACCACCACCATCTTCGTGGATGGCGACCGCGGCGGAGAACTCATCGCCAAGGAACTCCTGCAAACTTGTGAAGTTGACTTCGTCGCCCGCGCCCCCAACACGCGCGAAGTGGAAGAGTTGCCCCACAAGCTCATGCAAAAGTGCCTGCGCAACAAGCAATCCGCTGACCAATTCATCAGCCAAATGGGCATCGTCATCGAGAAGAAAGACGCTGCACCTGCCGCTGAAAAGTCCGGCTCCTCCGACCGCCAAGACAAGTCCGACCGCCCCGCTCGCCGGGACGATGACAAGCCTGCCCGCAAGCCCGCTCGCGGCCGCGGACGTGGCAAGAAGGACGACTCCGACGACGAAGAGAAGCCTGCCCGCAAGCAAGAGAGCCGCCCGGCCAAGAAGGAAGACTCCGACGACAAACCTGCCCGCAAGCCCGCTCGTGGCCGTGGCAAGAAGGATGACTCCGACGACAAGCCAGCCGAGAAGAAACCTGCCCGCAAGGCCGCACACGACCCTCGCGCTGGGTTCCGCGACACCCTCAGTGGCCTTAGTGGCAGCTTGAAGGCGGTCGTGTTGGACGCCAAGGGCAAGGAAACTGCCAAGGACGTCCCTGTGCGTGAACTGGCTGACACACTCAAGTCCGGCAAGGGCGCCCACACCGTTGTGTTCGACGGCGTGATCACCCAACGCCTCTTGGACATCGCCGCAGACAAGGAAATCAAGACCATCATTGGTGTGAAAATGGGCAACGTCACGAAGGCCCCTGACACCGTGGAAATCTTGACCCGCGACGACCTCGAATAAGCCCATTCTGGGCCCTTTTTCCTCTTATTCCTCCCCTTTTGACTCCCCCTCTTTGAAG
>JBMZMP010000136.1:0-2814 GCA_049619235.1 Thermoplasmatota archaeon | reverse complement strand
AGGCCACTGACTTGTTCGCTGGTGATGGGGTTTTGCTTGTGGGGCATGGTGCTGCTGCCCACTTGCTTCTTGACGTCGAAGCCCTCAGCCACTTCCGCGATTTCCGTGCGTTGCAGGGTGCGGACTTCAGTGGCGAATTTCTCGAGGCTGGTTGCGATGTTGCTGATGTGCCCGAAGAGTTCGATGTAGCGGTCGCGTTGTACGATTTGGGTGCTTGCGGTGGTTTCGCCGAGGCCGAGGCGTTTGCACACGGCGGCTTGCACTTCGAGGCCTTTGCCGCGGAAGGCGGCCATGCTGCCTGTGGCGCCGCTCATCATGCCCACTTCGATGCGCTTTCGGACTTCTTCAAGGCGTTCGAGGTGGCGTCCCATTTCACTGGCGTACACGGCCATTTTGAGGCCGAAGGTGATGGGGACTGCGCTTTGGCCGTGGGTGCGGCCGAGCATGGTGGTGTGACGGTGTTCGTCGGCGAGTTTGAGGAGTGCGTCGCGGAGGCGGCGGCATGCATCGGCCACGAAGTCGGTTGCGGCACGGAATTGCAATGCGTTGGCGGTGTCGATGGTGTCGTAGCTGGTGGCGCCTTGGTGGACGTATTTGCCGGGCAGAAGCTCGGGGTAGTCTTCGTCGGCTGCTTCGGACATGGCCTTGACGACGGCCATGAGGTCGTGCTTGATTTCCGCTTCAATTTCCTTGACGCGGTCCGGGCTGACGCGGCCGTCGCAGTCGGCGATGGCTTGCAGGGCCTCGGCGGCTTCCGCGGGGACGGTTCCGGTTTCGCTGTGGGCCCAGGCAAGCGCGGCTTCCACTTGCATGAGGTACTTGAGGCGGGCACGTTCCGTGAAAACCGCCTTCATTTCGGGGCGGCCGTAGCGGTAGTCCAGGGGAGACACCAGGTCCATGGTTGGGCCACAGGGGGCCACATTTTAGGGTTGGCCTCCCTGCAGAAGGCGCGATGGAGGAGAAGCGTGCCTAGAACGTGAAGGTGTGAATGTCCAAAATGAGGGAGTGGCACGCGTTGCGGGCTTGCCCCTTCGTAACGGTCACTTCTTGGCCGAACCAGTGCTCAAGCCCATCCGCTGCATACCCTAGAGATTCGGAGAGAAACGCCAGGGTGCCGGTTCCATTGGGCCCACTGAGTTCGAGGAATGCTTCCTCGTTGCAATTGGAAGGGAACGCCTGGAATTCTAAATCGGGGTACACGAGGAAGGGATGGCCGGGCAATTGGATTTGTTCTACTGCCACTTCGAAGCGATCTGGGTTGTCGATTTCGTTCGAGACCGAGGTAACGGCAGTGCGCAGCAGTCGCATCTCGAAGTCTTGTGGCACTTGGTCAGAGCCCACAACGATGGCACCGTGGATTGGGACGAGCCCGTAGTGGCTGGCTGCGGCAGGAATGGCGATGGTACCGTTGAAGCTGTACGTGGTGCGCTTTCCACTGGGGTCAAAAACCATGGCTTTGGATGGGCGATCAGAGGAAAGGTACAGATGCTCCGCTTCCGGGTGCAAATCCACCCGGGACGGTGCCTGTAGCGTGCCGTACTTGAACGCCACCTGCTCTGCGTCGATGAACTCCATGGGAGCGGCGGCCTGCATGGACGCCGGGCCGATTCCGAGGGCTTCAAGGAGCAACGTCCCTTCGAAGTGATCCGCTTCCACAGTGATGTCTAGGGTGTTTCCACCAATGGCGCTGTGGTGCGTTTCCCCGTACACGGGCATGAGTGGGGTTGGGCCGACAAGGAAATTGATGCTACCCGATTCTTCCCCGTGGAACAGGATTCCGCGTTCGGTTTCCACCGTGACGGTGAGATCAGTGAAACTCCCAGAGGCAATCACACGAATCTGCGTCGCGGCAAAGCCCAATGTGTGGTTTGCACGGAGGAATGCAGGCATGTTCTGTAGGGGGGGCGTGCCCACGAGGGGCTCCGTGATTTGCCCCAGGGGGGACTCTTCAACAAGCAGTGGAATCGCCTCGTATTGAGGCGTGGCCGGGAACGCGTTGATGATGTTGGTCGCTTTCACTGGGACGGTCCCTTGAATCAGCGCGGCAACCCATTGTTGACCCGCGAAGTCCACTTCCACGGAGGTTTGGTTTTCGAGGAAAAGCGAGCCAAGCCGAGTCTGGTTTTCGCCCAGGAACAAGATGGTCGCCGTGCCGTTTTCCAGAGACCATTCCGGGTTTCCGTCCACGAGGAGCCAGTGTGCTCCCGGTGCGAGGGTGCGGGTCTCGGATTGGGCGGCGTCGCCACCGTCAAGACAACCCGCCAGGGTTGCCACAAGGAGGACGGCCAGAATTCTCTTCATGGGCAAAACGCGCGTTTCGCGATATTTAATGCGTGTGGTGCGGTCAACTGTTTGTGGACCCGTTGGATGCCATCGACCCGAAGCTTTGCGTGAGTTGCAAGGCGGCGCGGGCGCTGTGTGGCATCCAGCCGTGCCCGCTCCTTGCGCGGGTGCGCAGCCATTTGCCAAAGACGGTGTTGAAGAGCAAGGAGTTGTTTGGCTCGTCGCCGCCCGCCTTGTTCGTGGGCCGGTACGGGTATCCGCACGTGAACGTGGGGCCGATGCTCCCGGCGCAGCACTTGGAGGATGGCGCCGCTGCGCGTTTGGATGACCCGGCGAGTTGGATGGACATGAGCATCCCGGACGTGGTGGGGCTTCGCAGCAGCCTCGTCCGAACCATGCACAAGGTGAAGGTGCAAAGTGTCCAGAACCCCGACCGCATCACGAACCTGAGCCAGGAATTGGCCATTGCAGCGCGACCCGTGGATGCGGAAGTGCACTTGACGAAGATTCCAAGCTTCGACGCCACCAAGG
>JBMZMP010000135.1:0-2911 GCA_049619235.1 Thermoplasmatota archaeon | reverse complement strand
AGTGGACGATCAGCTGTCGCCATACCAAGCCATCGAAGCTGGCTTGGGGACAACGGTTCAAATTGAAATCAACACCACTGGCCGACAGGACTTGCTTGGAACTGCCCAATGGCAAACCAATGGCACCTGGCGGGCCATGAGTCGATTCGGCGACATTCTTGCCGCGAAAGACTTTGAAGTTGCTGAGGGCAACCTAGAAGTTCAATTCCATGACCGCCTAAATCGCATTCACAGCGCGACAATTCCCTTTGAAGTGGACAGCAAAGCACCTTCACTCACGTTTTCACTTCCCCCAAAAATGTTCTCCGTTGTTGAGAACAAGGTTGGTATTGAAAGTGATGAGAATGCAACTCTTGTCTACAATTTCAATGGAAAGCAATTTGGCCTAGATCTCGAAAAGGGGCTCCGCCAAAATATTTCCTTGAACGTGAACACTTCTGGCGTGTATTCACTGGTGGTTGCATCGTTTGATGACCGTGGCAATTCGGAGTCCCAAACCCTGCAATTTGCATTTGTGCGTCCTACAACGGAAGTTGTACTGGCGTCTGCGGAGGTAGACCGGTCTGCCGTGTTGATTGGCGATGCCATCACCCTGACTGCCAAATGGACGCAGACTGGGGCAGCCGCGACTGCCAATGTGGAAGGCCAGGTTCTGGAAAACAACGAAACCTTGTATCAAACCTCGTTTGATCTTGAAAAGGAAGACTCGTTCACTTGGAGCCGGGCCATGCTCCTGACACCGGGGCTGCACGAATTGACTGTGGCTACGACGGTACATTCCGCGTTCAACCAGTCAAATCACGTCCTGGAACGGAACCTAACGGTGGAGGTCTTCCTCGGAAAAGTAGTGTATGGAGACACCAGCTTCTTCATTCGCCAAGGTCCCTTGGGATTCCCTTCCGAGGCGGTGAATGGGACCACGGTGTACCCATTGAAGATTCGAGCGGATTCAAACCACCCCATTTACGATTTCGAAGGACATGAAGGCTACTGGGATTCTCATCACCGAATCACCACGGTCACGCCCAGCGTGGAGCCAGAAGAAACCAAGGACACGCCATTCCCGGCGCTTCTTGGCGTCCTCTCGCTTCTTGGCGCCGTGCTGGTTCGCCGCCGCTAATCCTCCTCTTATACCCCCTCTTTCTCCATTTCTTTATGGCATTTGATTGCAAATTTTTGGGAGCCGCCGAAGACATCGGGCGGCTCGGATTCGTATTGGGCACGGGAGAACAGAAGTTCCTCTTCGATTACGGCATCGCGCCGGACAAGCCTCCGCTCTACCCCATCCCGGCTCCGGCCATTGACCAAGTGTTCCTGACCCACGCCCACGTTGACCACTCCGGCAACATCCCTTGGCTCGCAAGCCGACACGATGGCACCATCCTGACCACATCCATCACTGCAGAAGTGAGCCACTTGATGCACAAGGATTCCGTGAAGATCAGCCACTTGGAAGGCTACCCGGAACCGTACAGCTACGCCGACGTGGATGCAGTGCGAGACCTCTTCGAGCACATTGGTTTCAAGGAACGCGTTCCCCTCGGAAACGCCTCCGCTGAATTCCATTCCGCGGGCCACATTCCTGGCGCCGCACAAGTGGAATTGAACAGTGAAAACGGCGGCTTCGTCTTCACGGGGGACTTGTACACGCGGGCCCAGCGACTCGTTGGCCCAGGCAAACCAGTCAAGTGCGACTTGTTGGCCATGGAAACCACGTACGCCGGTCGCGAGCACAAGCCCCGCGACGAAACTGAAGAAGACTTCATTGCTTACGTGGAGGACATAGTGGACCGCGGTGGCACCTGCATCGTGGCAGCCTTTGCCGTGGGGCGTGCCCAAGAAGTGGCCATGGTCCTTGCTGGAAAAGGCTTCAACGTGTGGCTCGACGGCATGGGCCGCCGGGTGGCGGAATTGTACGGGGAACACCCACAGTACCTCCGCGACGCAAAGGAATACGGCCGAGCCCTCGGCGCCGTCAAGCACGTGTATAACCACCGTGGTCGAAAAGTGGCCCTGAAGGAGGCGGATGTCATCATCACAACCAGTGGCATGGTTGAGGGTGGCCCAATTCTGTACTACATTGACCAGCTTCGCAACGACACCAAGAGTGGCATTGCATTGACCGGGTACCAAGTGAAAGGCACCAATGGCCGACGGCTCATGGACACCAATGAATTGGATCTGGACCCACGTGAACCAGGCAAGAAGGTGAAGAAAATCAACATGCCGTGGAAGCATTTTGACTTCAGCGCACACGCCGGTCACAAGGACATGGTGGAGTTTGCCCGGGAAACCGGCGCCGATGACATCATCCTTTTCCACGGCGACAACCGGGAGGCGTTGGCAGAAGACTTGTCTGATTTCGCCACCGTGCACATGCCATTGCGCGGCGAATCCTTCCAAATCAAGTAAGGCAACAACCCAAGCCCGGGCCTGGTTGCTGCTTTAGATGGTTGGGATGGATTCCATCCGTTCAAACAAGTCAGCAGCCAACAACGGCAGCAGGATGGTTGCGTCCCCTTCCACGGTTTGCCACTTGGCTTCCTCCTTCACTTTGCCCCAACTCACCGCTTCCTTGACGCGGGCGCCGCTGAGGCTGCCGTCGTATTCGGGTGCGGTGGTCAAGTACACAACGGTGTCGAGGCCTTCCCGGAATTGGCTCCACCAAATGACGTGGTGTTTGCTGATGCCGCCGCCAATCATGAGGGCGCCGAGCCGGTCTGCTTCGAACACGAAGTCGAACAGGTCTTGTTCGTCTTGCAGCAGGTTGAGTCGGAGGTCGCGGTGTTGTTGGTACACCATCCATACTTGCGCGCCTACGCTGCCGTCGGTTGGGCCGGGTACAAAGATCGGGATCTCGTTTTTCCAGGCCCAGTAGAGGATGCTCTCTTCGTGGTTTTCGGATTCCGAG
>JBMZMP010000134.1:0-2912 GCA_049619235.1 Thermoplasmatota archaeon | reverse complement strand
ATGCCCGCTAGGGCTTCCGAGCACTTTTTCTTCACTTCGTTCCGAAAAACCGGGACAGCAAGGACGCTTGGCTGGCCGGGCCGCAATCTGACCTGCCGCCGGTCAATTGCATGAGTCCTCTTCGGGCCTTAGACTCGTGAGTCCTGCGCTTGCAAGGTTGGTTTCAATCCATTCGCCAATGGGTCTAAGTGTTGCAGGCAAAATTGCTGTCCGTGGTTCCCCCGAAGCGACTGCTATGGTTGGCAATTTTGTTGGTCTCCGGCGGTTCAGCTTTGACCATTGAAGACGAAGTCGGCGACGCGGTGTTTAGAGTCGACGGATTCGCAGATGCCCCGATTCCAATAAGCGAGCCGATTTCGGTTGATCTAGTGCGCTTGGATGTAGCTGAAATGGAGGAGGAAATTTGGTTTCAATTGGAAATCCATACGGCTGAAACGCCTACCACTTTGAGTGCGAGAATCATTGAAATTTTCTTCAACGTCGGCGCACAGAAATACCTACTTTCGACGCACCAATCCGGCCCTGAAGCAACGCCAGGGCCGGACCTTTTTCGAGTGGATGCACAGGGAGAAACCCGGTGGTTAAGCGACATGCGGCATGAATTTGCAGAGAATTCGTATCAATTTTTTGCCCCACGAGAGCATTTATGGGACGAAAACGGAGCCGTGCTTGCCCCGGGCCACCAGATTTCCGAATTTTATGCATCACTGACTGGAAGTCGAACGAGAGCGGCCGGAATCTTGGCGTATCCGTTCGATGAGTTGCCAAACGAGCCAACGACCGCTTTCTTGAAAATTGAAACGGGAACCAACCAATCATCAAGTTTGCAGTTGACCAGCACCTACCCGTCACGATACAGCAATGGAGAAGATGCGTCCTTTGTCTACCCATTCACGGCCCTCAACCTTGGCAGTACTGAGGAGGTCATTCGATTTTCATGGGAGACTCCGGATGACTGGACGGCCCAAATTTCCTCCAACGGGGTCACCGTTCCGGCCGGGGGGCAATATGACGGCTTCTTGGTGGCAAACGTACCATTCAAGCACAACCATGGCTCCACAGAGAAAATCGTGTTACTTGCGGAAAACTCGGCGGGAGACCAAGGGGAAATTTTGTTCCAAATTCGGTTTCTTGGCGTGCCCCAGCCTGCCGGGCATCACAATGAAGTGTTTCTTCACTCGCGAACCCCGGGTGCAGATCTAACTCACTCCATCATTGGCGGGGGGCCTTATGCGTACATGAATACGCTGGCGGAGGATCCGGAAAGTAGTGGGGACTCGGTGAGGGCGGCTAGCAACGGGCGCCCACTTGATGAGCTGACTTGGACGATTCCATTGACCCCTTCATTGTTGCTCGGACTGGACTCCCCTGGTGGAGAGGGACGGTTTTCAGGCGTATTTTCTTCGCAAATCCCGCATTTGGATGCGGTTTTGGAGGCTTCATTGTTGCACCAAACCAACGCTTTTGATACCGTTCTTGCCCATGGGACCTCTACCCCCCTCGACCTGATGCCGGGCGAACTAGCCAGCTTTGCAGTGCCCCTAGAAATGGTCGAAATTACCTTGCCGCCTCAGGATGGGGCACAATTGGTTCTACGGCTCCAACTTCACGTTACGCAGCCTACTTTCCTAACAGCACAAGAAATTCCCCTTCTTTTGCCAGGGGCCTCCTTTTCGGTGCCATTGAATGAATACCGAGATTCCCCCGAAGACATCCCCGGCCTTCTTTCATCCACGCTCGTAGCGGCTCCTTTTTCACAGGATTTAGAAGCAAATGCGCGCAGCGTATTGGTGTTGAAACCGACCGTTTCCACGAATCAATCTGACCCCATTTCCGTGACTTTGCATGGAAATGGTGCCGAACATGGAACGGTCGTCGGCGGGCCATTTTTGGAGCCCGAATCTCCTCTCGAGGTTCCCGTGGTGTTAGAAATTCCGGAAACCGCTACTGTTGGTGAGGTATTCGATGTGTTGGTTGTATTTGCACAAAATGATCAGCACACTTATGCGCGGTTCATCACAACCATTGTTGCGGGCCCGGTTGAAGACATGCGCGACGAAGCAAGCAAGTTGCTGGGCTCTGAGCGCGAGGAAGCCCCGATGCCATTTGCCTGGGCATTGGTACTGTTGGTTTTTGCCCGAAAATGGACATAGCCTCTTTTCCTTGCACCTAGGTCCGCCGTTGTGCCCTTGAAGAAGTCGGAGTTTGCCTTGGTGGGGACCGCGGCGGCGTTGGTGTTCAGCCGCGTGTTCGGCTTGAGCCTCGTTCTGCCGAACTTCCGAGATCATTTTGACTCCGAGTTTGCCGCCAGCGCGACCCTGATTGGCTTGGCGTTTGGTGCCTACGGGCTTACGATGGCTTTGATGCAGCTTCCAAATGGCATCCTTTCGGACAAGTTCGGCCGCAAGCCGTTGCTGCTGCTTGGTTCGGCGTTCTTCATTGGCGGGTCGGTTCTCGCCGCGTTTGCGGATGACATTTGGGTGCTGGTTGCGGCGCGCTTGCTGCAAGGCATGGGTGCCATCAGCAGCGTCGCCATGGCGGCGGTTGGTGAAACCGTCCCGGCGGAGCGACGGGCGACGGCCATGGCGCTGATTGGCATCCCAGCGGGGGCAGGGTTCCTTCTGGGAATGGGTGTCGGGCCGGCGCTGTATCCTTTGATTTCCATGCAGGGGCTGTTCTTCGTGACCGCTGCGATTGGCTTCCTGGCGGTGCTTCCGGTGTTGCGGCAAGACTTTGGCACCCCGTTGCCCGCTGAGGCCGGGAGCCGTTCCCTTTCTTTCCCGGTTCTTGCACTGGGGCTTGCTGGGTTCACGTCCAGTTATTTCCTCACAACGACCCTGTTTTTCCTACCCACCACGCGCTGGCAGGTGCTTCTTCCCATGATGCTGGTGACCTTCGTTGCCATCGGTGGC
>JBMZMP010000133.1:0-2949 GCA_049619235.1 Thermoplasmatota archaeon | reverse complement strand
GCACTCGTGCATCATCATCGAGGCAAGAAGACCCAGCACGGTACGACGTTCCGCGGCCGGATCGAGCAGGTTGCCGCCCGCTCCGTGCACATTGTTGGTCGCCACGCCCGCCGCCCACGGCCCATACCCGCTCCGCGATGGCATGAACAAGTTCCTTGCAAACGCAGACGTGACGTTCCGACGGGACAACGAAACCCTCCGGCCCCGCATCAACAAACCCGGCAGCCGCCTCGACCGGCAGCAACGTCAGAAGGGCGAGTACTACTACGCGGCCTTCGAGAGCAGCGGAAAATCGGAGACCTAGCCCGGAACGATTTCCTCAACGCTTAACACGGGGCATGCAAACTGCCGCAGCATGATTGGAAAGATCTTCGCCATCCTCGGTAGCCTCATCTTCGTCGGCGCCGCCGTCATCGGGGGCCTGTTCATCTTCGACGCCCCAGTTGGCGGAACCGTGGAGGACAAGGACTGCATCAACAACCTCGTGGACGTGAAGACCGACTTCTTCGGACTCACCAGCAGCGCCGAAGTGGGTGCCGCGCAATGCGCCAGCATCCAAGCCGGGAACTACGTGAAGTACTACTTGCGCAGCGAACGCACCAGCATCTTTGAATCGAAGGGCGGCGCCTGCATCTACGACACGGAAAACGGCCCCGGCGGCTGCTGATTCCTGCGGAACCAACCCCGGTTCGTTTATCCCTCCTCTTTCTTTCTATTAAATATGCGATCTCGCGACATTGCGGTCGGATCTTTGGTCCTGGCCCTGATTTTTGGCATCCTACCGAACTTCGTACCCATGTACGAATTTGACGGCGGCCCCCTCGGTTCTTCCACTGAAGTGTTCGTTTGGGGAGTGGATGACGGCGACTCCGAAACCTGGTTCGACCAAGACGCCGGTAACGACGACGACCAGCAAAAGCAATTGGACCTCCTCCGCGCAGCGATGATCATCAACTACATTGGGCTCGGTTTTGCTGCCTTGGCCATCCTAGGCGTGTTCTTCCGTGAAGGGGTCAGCCACTTTGTCGTGATGCTCGCCGGCGCCATGTTGTTCGTCAGCAATGTGCTGTTCTTCTACGGAGCAGACTTCGCCTTTGGCTCCTTTGCGGAAGCCGGCTTGACGTTCTACTTCCTCGCAAGCTTCTTTGGCATCCTCGCCACTGGCCACGCCATGCGGAGGATCTAACATGGCCATGACCAAGGAACTGGACCTCGTCGGCGCAGTGGTTGCCATTGTGCTCGGCATCCTGCTGATTCTGGGCACCTTGAGCCTGGAACTTGTGCTTGGCGTCATCCTGCTCGTCGTGGGATTGCTCGCACTAGCGCGGCGTTTGTAGTTCGCCAACGACGAACCTTTACCAACTCCCTCCCCCTTTTTGCAACCATGTCCGAAATTCGTTCCGCGGCGTTGGCGCTCGCCATCGTGGCCCTCGCATTTACCATCGTCCCGCAAGTGGCCCCAACCCACACCAGCTCCACGGACACCTTCTTTGGCTCATTCGTGGCCGACGCGTACACATGGGGACTCGAAATCCAAGGTGACAGCGAATCCTGGTTCGACGCTGACGGCAGCGACGATGGCGTCAAAGAACTCCGCGGCGCCATGATCTCCTTCTACATCGGAGCCGGCATGATTGTGGCCGCCATCCTCCTCATCGCCACGCGCTCCCAATTCAGTGGCGGCGTCATGCTGTTTGGTGGCCTGCTGCTGCTCGTGGCGCAAATCCTGACCTCCGTCGGCATCAATGCCATGGACGCGGGGTTCGAAGCCCAAGCCGGGTACTTCCTCGCTTGGGGCGCCGTGGGGCTTAGCATCGCAAGCGGCGGCATCCTCCTAGGCAAATAGACCCGCACGGCGACGAAGTTGATCTGGGGCAGTGGCTGCCCCAGTGGCACCCTTTTTATTCGCTCCCCAGTGGCGCCACCCATGGCATTGAACGACGGAGACGTCATCAAATTCGACTACACGCTCATCGTGGACGGCAACGCCGTTGAAACCAGCAGCGAAGAGGCCGCAAAGGAACACGGGTTCCACGAAGAAGGCCGCCAATACAACCCCCTCACCGTCACCATCGGTGCCCGACAAATCATCCAAGGCCTCGAAAAAGTGCTCGTGGCCAAGGCCAAAGAAGGCGCCGAATTTGAAGCCGAAATCAAGGCCATTGACGCCTACGGAGAACGCCAAATGAGCCTCGTCAAAGACGTGCCCATGGCCCTCTTCAAGAAGCAAAAAGTGGTCCCACGCCCCGGCATGGTTGTCAACCACGAAAACCAACGCGCTGTCGTCACCCGCGTCGCTGGTGGCCGCGTTCGCCTCGACATGAACCACGACCTCGCCGGCAAAGACCTCACCTACAAGGTCAGTGTCGTGAAAGTGGTGGACGACGAGGAAGGCAAACTGCAAGCCACCCTCGAGAACCTGTTCCCCATGGGCGGATACCACGTGGAAAACACGGAAACCGCCGTGCGCCTGGAAATCCCAGACCAAGCCAAGTTTGACCAACAATGGCCCATGCACAAGTTCCGCGTCGTCAGCGCCCTGCGCGCCGTCACCGGCATGGACAAGGACATCCAACTCATCGAAACCTTCCCCGCCATGCCAAACGTCCCCGCAGAACACGTCCACGACGAAGACTGCGCCCACGGCGAAGAAGAATAATTGAGTACGTACTCAAAAACCACTCCTTTTTCCTGCCCTTTTCCCCCATTTTCTGCCAAAACCAAGCCATTCCACGGGAAGCCTGTCGCGTTGCCTTTTTATGAACGCGCCAGTGGCCCGCCTAGGGTCCCATGACGAACCAAAAGTTCACGTGCATCGTGGTCGGCGGAGGCATCGCCGGCTGTAGCGCCGCCATCCGACTCGCGCAGAAAGGCATCGACGTATGCCTCGTCGAGCGCGCAGACGAAGGCGGAGCCAAAAATCTCAGCGGAGGCATCCTCTGGGGAGAC
>JBMZMP010000132.1:0-3006 GCA_049619235.1 Thermoplasmatota archaeon | reverse complement strand
CAAAAGGCCCGTGGCTTGCACAACCGTGGAACCGGCGCCGAACACGTGCGCCCAAGTGTCCGCAAGAGCCACATCCGCCAAAAGGACCGCCTCAAGTGGAAGGCGGAACTCAAGGCAGAAAAGACGCGCCAATAAGGCAACTCTTCGACGCTACGTCCCTTTTCCCCTCCTTCTCTCTTCTATTTTCTCCAACTTCTATTCTCTACAATTCCAATCAAGCAGCCCCGTCTGCCGTCGCGAGGCAAAGCGTCCGCTCGCCGTCGTGATACAAAATGAAAAATGGGTTTGGGAAAAGTGGTTAGGCGTCGTCTTCGACGACTTCTTCCATGGCGTCCAAGTTCTCTTGGACACTGATGAGGATCTCCGTGAGCATGTCCTCGAAGACGGTGTTCTTGTATTCCTTCTCTTTGCCATCGGCGGTTTCCGTCGTGGCGATGAAGTGGTGTCCTTCCTTCATGATTTCAATGTGGCACAGCAATTCGGACATGATTCTTGCTGGACCCAACTTCCGTTATGAGGCTATCGGCGCTGGTTGCGTTGCCCACGAGGGCCGCGAATGCGCTTCTTTGGACCGGTTTGCTTGCTGTCGTTGCGGCGGCCGCGCTTGCGGACCTCCTTGATGTCGCCAACTTTCCACCATTCCGGGGCGTCGTCGCAGAAGACGCGTCGAATGTTCTTTGCAAACAAGAATCCCTTGTTGATGGTGCGGTTCTGGTCACTCTTGATGGTTTTCACAATGAACTTGCGACCTTCCATCTCGATGATTTCGCCAATCCACACTTCCCGCTCCGGCTCAGTCAGCTCCTCGTAGCTCTTCGTTTTCTCGCGACGATTCACGCTGATCTTGAGGGGCACCTCGTTGAACAATTTGCAGAAAATGGCGCGAAGTTCGTACGCCTTTGCCTTCTTGACGTGCCGCTCGTCGAGCAGTTGCAAGTCCGTGACGAGCATGCGTTCGCCGTCGTGTTGGAAATCGTCCCCCACGCGGATTTCATCGTCGCGGACCACTTCGATTTGCTCGTAGTGGGATTCGGCCATGTTGCTGACGATGAGGCGCACGTGGATGGTGCGCTCCTTTGGCGGGTTGAACGTCCACACGTGCTTGCATTCAATGCACCGAAGCGTCACGTTGTGCTCGGTTTCTCGCAGTAGCTCCGCCTCGTCACACTGGCAATCAGGGCAAATGGCTCCTACGATGTCCGACTCCATATGCGCGCCCACTTGGCCTGACGGATAAAGTTAGGCCCTCTTCTTGAGGTATGGGAGCCCCGAGCGCTTGTTCACGACCACGTCGTAGCCTTCGGGGAGGTCCACGGGGAAGCCCACTTTTGGACTTCGTTTGCTGAAGAAGTAAATGACCTGCTTGTGGTTGCCCTTCAATTGCACTTCACGTGCATGCAGGGTGTATCCGTCTTGTTCGTAGGCCATGAGGGGTGATTCTCCTGTTCGATTTAGGGTTAGTCCCGGATGCCGTCCTTGCTCACCGTGACCACCGCTTCTCCTTCCGGCAAGTGCGGGCTGTCGATGAGCCTGGCGATGCGTTTCCCCGCCTTGGACTTCCGGAGGTAAATGCGGAACGTGCTGGTGTGGCCGACGATGTGGCCGCCGATGGCGCGGGTGGGGTCGCCGAAGAACGCGTCAGGCTTGTTCGCCACTTGGTTCGTGACCACGATGGCTGCATTCTGTAAGCCCCCAAGCCGCAGCAAGTCATGCATGTGCCGGTTCAACTTTTGTTGCCGGTCCGCGAGGGTGTTTCGCCCAACGAATTCCGCGCGGAAATGCGCCGTGAGGCTATCGACGACGATGAGCTTGATGGGGTACTTCTTGCAAATCTCCGTCGCCTTCTCCACCAACAACATTTGGTGATTGGAATTGAACGCACGGGCAATGTGGATGCCATGCAACGTCTTCTCCGGGTCCATGCCCGCGGCTTCGGCCATCTCAAGGATGCGCTCCGGCCGGAACGTGTTCTCCGTGTCAATGTACAACGCATGGCCTTCCAAGCCACCCTCGGAAGCGGGCTTCTGGACGTTCACCGCGAATTGGTGCGCAAACTGGGTTTTGCCGCAGCCAAACTCGCCGAAGAACTCCGTGATGCACTGCGACTCCACGCCCCCGCCCATCAATTCGTCAAAGGCAGCGGAGCCGCTGGGGATTTTGAGGACCGTGGAGCGACGCTTCAACACCTCAAACCCGGACTCGAATCCTCCAACATCTGCGAGGCGGCGCGCCTCTTGGATCAGTTTCTGGGCAATGCCTTCGCCAAGGTCCGCTTTCTCCGCCAGGTCGGCGGGCGAAGCCACAGCGATGGCCATGAGGTCTGAGAAGCCGTTTTCTTGCAGCTTCTGCACCGTCGCGGGGCCGACCCCGGGCAGGTCTGCCACGGTCTTCGGCGCTTCGTCGGGTGCTTCGTCGGGCAGTTCGTACATCAGCGCTTCTTGGGTGGTTCTTCACCCTTCTTTCGAAGGAGCGCATCGATCTTGCTCGCGTCGTATTTGGAGGCGGTCTTGGGCGTCGATTCGGACGTCCGGCGGACTGTGCGGGTTTCCCGGGTCACCCGTTCGGTTCGAACGGTTTCCCTCGCTGGTGCGCGGGTCTCCGTGCGGCGAACCGGGGCCTCGCGTGCGGGGCGGCGTTCCGGCAACGCAAGCGGCTCTTCGCCACGGTGCACGCGTGCCTTCTTTGCTTCCAGAAGCTTCTCAACGGCGTCGTCCGCGTTCACGTCCCGCTTCACGCGGCGTTCCACAACACGGGTCACTGGCACCATTTCTTCACGGCGCACCACCCGGGTTGCGGGTTGCGCTGGCTTGGCAGGGGGTTCTGCCGCGGCGCGTTCTGCGTCGCTTGCGATGCGAGCGTTCTCAGCCAGTTCTTCTTCTTGCTTCAACGCCAGCTTCGCCGCCGCCTTCTCGGCCGCCCAATCCACCTTCTTCTCCTTCTCTTCCTCTTTCTCCGTCGTCACCTTCGTCGACTTTGCCCAAGTCCCCATCCCGTTCCTCCTCCTCC
>JBMZMP010000131.1:0-3077 GCA_049619235.1 Thermoplasmatota archaeon | reverse complement strand
CCCAAATGGCTGAATGGAGTACAATGTATTGGGTTGAAGGAACCCAAGAAACAGTTCGCCATTTCGGACTGTCCAGTTTCGATTTTCAAATTCCCATGTACCATTGGGTGCTTCTGCGTTGAATATCACCACGTGGTTGGTCCCTACTTCCAGGATTGTTGAAAAAATGGATTGATTTTGCTCGGCGGCAATAGGGTTTTGGCGCACCGGATCCTCCGGCATTAGGTTTCCATCGGTGGCTGGCCCTGTGCAACCGGCAAAAAGATGGAAGAGAAGTAAGAAAGCGGCTGCTCTACTCAGCATAATGCGATGGTCGGAACCGTGTAGTTAAACTCAAGTCCGGGGTTTTCATTGAACGGGATAAACGAAACAGTTTGGTCTGCGGCGCAAAAGATTGGATCGACCAACGGTGTTTGCGGGTATTGTATTGCACGCGGAGTCCCTACTTCGTTGCAACTGATCCCTTGGCTTGTCCAGGGGTCGCAGGGCGAACTGGCACCGTAGGAAACCACTGGTTGGCTGTTGACAATTGGCGGAACTGCAATGGTTACCACTCCTACGAAACCAATCGTGTTCAGCGACCCCGACGGTGCATAGACAACCGGTGCACCAACGTCCAAATCTGTTGTCAAGCACAAGAAGGCAGCATCCGCACTCCATACTTCGTAGCCGGCGACAGTCATCCATTCTGGAAGCACGCAGTGCTCTGGCCCACGTTCAATAGGCCCCGCGGTTGCCGGGAGGACAAACAAACTTGCGATGAGTAAGATTTGAATCTTCATCACAAGCCATCATATGCGTGCAAATAAAAAAAAAACCGGTTGGAAATTGTATCCCCTACACCAGCTTACAAACTTCCACCATTTCGTTGTCCCAGCCCTCTTTGGCCACGACAGCCACGTGTTCGGCGCGCGTCACTTGGAATCCTGCGGCTTCGCATTCTGCTTGCAGGTCTTCGAGGGTGTAGAGGCGGTAGTAGCGGTCTTCGTTGTGGCCGCCGCTTTTCCATGGGATGTTGGCGTCGATGCTCCCTTCGCCTTTCATGTGGGCAAACTTGGGCGCGTGGCGGCTCCAAACAGTGATTTGCGCCGTGCCTCCAGCTTCGAGGACGCGGTGCAGTTCACGCAGGCTGTCGGCCCGGCCTTCTGCGGCAGGGATTCCGTGGAGTCCTGCCACGTACGTGCATCCAGCAAAGGTTTCGTTGGCGAATGGGAGTGCGGTTGCATCCCCAACGACGACGGGCACCTCGGGGTAGCGCTCCGTCATTTTCGCGGCAAGGGGGCGGGTCCAGTCAAACCAAACGTCGCGGGTGTGGCGGCCGTTTCCAGCCATGAGGTCCAAGACGCGACCCGGGGTGCGTTCTAGGTAGTCCATGACGTGGGGCCATTGCCTGTCGCGGCTTGCGTCGAAGCTCTCTGCAATGGTTTCCCACACGCGGTGCTGGTCCACGATTCCTGACTCCGGGCGGCACCCTTAACCGCGACGGAGCGGATTTTCCCTCGTGGACTTGCTTGCAAAGCGACTCGTCATTGTGGCCGGAAAAGGCGGGGTTGGGAAAACCACCACGAGCAGCGCCATTGCCCTTCACCTGGCAAAGCAAGGCAAGAAAACCCTCCTCGTCACCGTGGACCCCGCGCAGCGGCTCGCCGACAGCCTCGGCGTCCCAGTTGGATTCAAGGAGGCGGCGATTCAACCCAACCTGTTTGCCATGATGCTGGACCCAAAGTCGGTCATCACGGAGCACCTGCAACGAGAGATTCCGGAGGCGGAAATCACGGAGCACCCCATGTTCCGGTACGTTGCCAAGTACATGCCTGGCCTGAATGAACTCATGGCCATTGGCAAGTTGAACGACTTCCGCCGGGAAGGCAAGTACGACATCATCGTCGTGGACACCGCCCCCACCGGCCACGCGCTTTCGTTCCTCTCCGCCCCCGGCGCCATCCGGGAATTGATGTCGGAAAAGTCCCTCATCAAGTGGGCCATCAAGGGCTACGCAGTGTGGCAGAAACTCTCCAGCACCATGGCGAGCGCCGGGAACCTGTTCAAGAAGAAAGAGGACCGCAAGTCGGCACCTCCAGACATTGACTTCGAGAAGATTTTCGCGGACATCGAAAAGGAAGCCCAGGACATCCAGTCCTTCATCACCAACCCAGACAACGCGGCGTTCGTGGTGGTGACGTTGCCGGAGAAAATGCCGGTCCAAGAAACCATTGACCTGCACCGTGCCGCCACGGACGATCTCGGGATGGAAGTGCACGCCATCGTTGTCAACAAGATGCAGCCGGACGCGTTCCGCGGCCAACACGAACAATTCGCGGCACTCCTCGCCGACCGGGCCAAGTTTGCAGGAAAGGACCCCCTCCGCGCAGCGATTTTGCAAGCGGCCGAGTTTGGAGAAATCCGCCGCGGCATGAACCTCGCGCACCTCAAAACCCTGCAAGCAGCCCTGAAGCTGCCCATGGTACAGGTGCCATTGTTCAAACAAGACGTGACGGGCCTTGCGGCGCTTGCGCAGTTCCAAGAAGCGTTGTTTGACGACGCAAACTTACTCGACCCCGACGTGGACCTTGCCTGAGCCAGGCCGACTTTCGCGTTGAGGAACAAGGTTTGGCCTTCGGCGTGATTGGGAAGGCGAAAAAGAAGACAAAAGAGGGGGAATGAGGGCTGGATTGGCGCTTACGGCGTCACACGAATGGGGTCTTTGTCCACGAGGCGAATCGGGACGTGACTCCAGTCATTGTTGCAGTACGTGCACGTCACGTGGACGGTCTTCAAAATCCGGTCCACGTTCAAACGACCCTTGATGGGCAATTCCTTGCCGTCTTGGGTCTCAATCAGGAACCCTTCGCTGCTGCCGCACTTGTTGCATCGAAGATCTACCATGGAAATTCTCCTACTGAGTTGTTACGGATAAACCCTTGTGTAGTCCAATTGCCGAATCGTCAATCGGACCGGGATCCATTAGCGGGCGGGGACGGCCCTGCCATTGCATCATACGAGCACCACCATGGGACGCCCTTCGTTGTCCTCCACCCCGAACTCCTTCAAACGTCGGTCGTTGACGGTGAGGCTGC
>JBMZMP010000130.1:0-3097 GCA_049619235.1 Thermoplasmatota archaeon | reverse complement strand
GGGTGTCGGGTTGCTTGATGGCGAGGGGTCCGCTGATCATGTTGACACGGGCCGCTTGGGCTTCGGTCATCTTGACACTACCAAGGTTTCCAAGGGCCGCAAAGACAGCCTTGGCGTAGTTGGTGGTGGTGCGGGTTTGGCCTTGGGTGTGCACCCAGGCGTCCTTGATGCCAGCGAGGCGAAGCACGTGCTTGGCGACGTTTCCTGCAACGAGGCCGGTTCCTTGGGGAGCCGGGAGGAGCGTCACTTCGGTGGATGCGCACTTGCCGGTGACCTTGTAGGGCACGGAAAGCGTGGGTGCGCCGTCTGCGGATTGCCAGCTACCGGCACCGCGCTTGACTTCGACCATGTTGATCTTGGCCTTGTCGATGGCGCGGCGGATGGTGGGTCCAACTTCCTTGCCCTTGGCTTGGCCAAGTCCAACGAAGCCGTCGCCGTTGCCGGTGACTGCGGTGATTGCGAAGCGAACACGGCGACCGGAGTCGGTCATGCGTTGCACCATGTTGACGTTGAGCACTTCGTCTTCCATTTCTGGAAGAAGGGCGTCCACAACTTCGGGTTCCCGGAGGGGGTAGCCGGTTGCGAGCGCTTCACTCATGGTCTTGATTTCGCCGCTCTTGACGAGCTTGCCGAGGCGGGTCTTGGGGATCCACTCTGGGGCTTGGCGTTCTTCACGGCGGCGTTGCGGCTTGCCGTCACGGGGTCCACCGCGGCGAGGTCCGCCACGTTGTCCACCGGCTGCGCGGGGCCCGCGGGCGCCGCCTGGTGCGGGTTTTGCTTGTTCACTCATTCTTCTTCCTCCGTGGAGTTAGCTGCGGAGGTGCCAATCTTGGCCTTCACAGCGTTGAAGTTGGACGCTTGGTCCAGGAAACCACCGGTGAGGCGGTCTTCTTCAGGGTAGATGTCGTCGCCACTTGGAACCCAAACGCCTGCATCTTGCACACCCTTGAGGGCGGCGAAGATTTTGCTTCCCTTGACGGGAGCGTGGCGTCCGAGGTCGAGGACGGCTTCGTCGATGCCAGCGTCCATTGCACGCTTGCCGGCGAGTAGGCCGGTGAGGTATGCAGCGGGCGTGTTCTTGGCACTGCCTTCCCAGCCGAGCTTTGCAAGCTCTTGGCCGACGGCGGATGCTTCGACGTTGTCGCCTTCTTCTTTCCAGTTGACGAATTGCACAATGACGTTGCCGTTCGTGCGGCGCACGACCACGCGAGCCTCACCAGACTTCAAGAGTCCGAGGCGGCGGCGGTAGTCGGTGCGGCCTTCACGGCGGCGGCGCATTGGTACGCGGGTGCGAGGTCCGGCGGCCATTAGAGCTCAACCTCCTCTGCGAGGACTCCTTCAGTTTTCATGTGGGATACCATGTGTGCGCGGGAGCGGAATTGTCCACCCTTTGCACGGACGTAGTAGTTGCGGTAGGTCTTGCGGTCGATGGCACCGCTGTCGCGGAGGCCAGTCAGTTCGTTGCGAAGCGCACGGATGAGAGCCATCCAGCGTTGCTTCTTGGGCAAGCGAGCGTACTTGGCACCCTTGCGGCTACCAGGTCCGACGCGGCGACCCTTGGCTTTTTGGGCATCGAGCTTGCGGCCACGGCCACGGCTGACACCTTGCTTTTGCACCTTGATGATGACGCCGCCATCCACGAGTTTGCGGATGTCTGCGCGGGTCACGGCTCCGGCCACTTCATCGGCACGGTCTGGGTCGATGCGGACACGTTGCTTGCCGACTTTCATGACGTCGGCTGCGAGGCGCTTTTGGTTGCGTAGATCAGCCATGCTCAGTTCCTCCGGTTCAGGATGCGAATTCCGGCCTTGTCTGCAGCGGCGGTGATGTCAGCGGCTTTGCGGCCTCCGACGGTGCCACCGATGCGGGCGGCTTGGATCTTCGGGTCGATGCCGTCGAGGTCAGCTGGACGGTACACGAGGACTTCTTCGAAGCCGCTGGGGTGCAAGTCACGGGATTCTGCGGGGGTGCGGAATCCGACGCTGACCACGTTGGGTCGGTACTTGTAGTGGCGGCGGGCCTTGGAGTGGGTACCGCGTGGTGCGCGCCATGGGGCGTGCTTGCCACCGAGTTTCTTGTACCGGAACCATTCTTGGCGACGGAACTTTGGAATTTTCTTTTCGCTGCGCTTGCGAAGGGCGGTCTTCTTGGCTTCGCTCAATTCTGGCTTGGCCTTAACGACGTGACCCTCGACCGCATTGCTGCCAGCCTCTACGGCTGCGGGGGTTGGGGCTTCACTCATGCTGTAACACCTTTGCTGGTGATGTAGATACCGTCTTGGAAGACACGAATGTCACGGCCACGAATCTTCGTGGCTTGTTCGATGTTGGCAGCCGTTTGACTGACTGCTTCGCGGTCGATTCCTTCGACGGTGACGGTTTCGCCCTTGACGTTCACTTTGACGCCGGGCAAGATCGTGGCGGTGCGGGGGTGACGTTCACCAAGGAAGTTCTCAATGACGAAGGTTTCGCCGTTGATACTGGTCTTGATGGGAAAGTGATTGTAGACCACTTTCATTTCGTATTCCCATCCTTCGGCGACACCCTTCATCATGTTTCGGATGTGGGACGCGTAGGTTCCGCAGATGGCCTTGTGTTCACGGCGGGGCAGGTGCTTGTAGATGACAACGTTGTTGCCTTCCACGGACACAGCCACTCCACGGTAGCGGAAAGCGCGGGAGAGTTCTCCCTTGCTGCCCTTGACGGTGGTGCCGTTTCCTTCGGAGTCAACGGTCACGGTGACGCCTTCGGGGATTTCGATTTCGTGCTTGATTTCGGGAAGAATTGCCATATCAATTCACCTCAGTACACGTAGGCGAGCAAACGCCCGCCGGATCCGGCTTCCTTGGCCTTGTATTGGTCGATGACGCCTGCCGTCGTGGACAGGATGAGGCTGCCGAAGTCCCGTGCGGGGAGGTAGCGGCTTTCCCAACTGTCAAAGTCGGCTTTCTTGATTGCGTAGCGGGGCTTGATGACACCACAGTTGTTGATGACACCGGTGAGGGTGACATGGTACATTCCGCCGCGGCCGTCGTCTTCGTATTCGAAGGGACCGATGTACCCTTGGTCTTGCATGACCTTGAGCACACGGCCGACGA
>JBMZMP010000129.1:0-3143 GCA_049619235.1 Thermoplasmatota archaeon | reverse complement strand
GATTGCGGGGAATCGCACCTGTTGGCGCGGGTATTTCCGGCCGACTTGGGTGGGGTATATGAACGTTCTGCGCCGAAGCGACAGAAGGCTCGAACCAGGACTCAAGGAGTGCTGGTTTTGCTTATTCGAAGGTGATCAGTTCCGCTGTTGCGGACGGCCCTCTCCTTGCGGGTCTCAGGGCTCCCCTACTGGGGAAAACTGCCGACTGAGGTCCCCTATATGTACCCATCGGCAGCGCGGCGCCGTACGCCCTCTAGTTCCCTTTGGATCTCCTCCACGAAAGGAGTTTGGGCCCAGGCCATGAGACCCAATCGAATGGTCTCTCGAACCGGGATTTGTCCTATTAGTATAGAGCGCAGCCGCGCCTGGCGATCGTTGCCGGTGCGATCCCAGTCCATCAACAACTCCACTGGCCGACCCCCCTGGGCCAAGTCATCTGCCAACTGCACCAAGGACTTGCCCTGATTCAGCAACACGGCCGACCCAAGGCCCAAATCAGCCACGGCCAACGCGTCCCGCTTTCCCTCGACGAGGATGGTTGCCTCTTCCGCCGCCGCAAGAAGACGGGGGTAGAGTGATTGCCAGTCCTGCAGTCGCTTCACATCCGGGATTGCAACCAATCCAACACCTCCTGTCGGGGCCGCTCAATGCGGACGGTTTTCCTCGAATCCGACGCGCCTGCGATGATTGTGCATGGACCAATGGCCGACACCGCTTCCAAAACCGCCTCATTTGCACGGCCCCCCTGGGGTTGCGGACGCACTTTCACGGAAATCCGGCCACGCCATTGGTTGAAACCAGCAGGAAACTGCGGAGTTTTGGCACCGGGAGTGACCTCCAGCAACAGGCGCGTCCCGTCGCCGTCCGCCTGCACCGCCTCCTGCCACATGCCATTGCATGGGCGAAAACGGTTATAGCAATCCGGGTTGGAACGCTTGCCCCAGCCGAAGGCGCTTGGAGACCGTCGACTTGACGGACTGTGAAACAGCGCGCAATGTTGGGGGAATAGGACGCCCCAAAACGTCGCACGGACCACATGATGTGCGGTACCCGGGTGCTCCAACAAATTCGGCCTCGAGCCGAAGAACCCTGCACGCCCAGCTCAGCTGGGGGTCCCCTACCAAGCTTTCAGCCGAGACGGCACGCGATGCGGATGGGACAACCCCGTCGCAGGACAATCCCACGAATGCGCGAAAGCCTGCTTGGCGTACCGTCTGCTGCCTGTCCTTGTGATCGGTTCGGGCGCCTTGACTTGCCGGACCCGGGTCAGAATCTCGACTGGGCTGTCATCAGCCTTTGGATGAACAGATTTGTTACGGATACGGGCAGTGGGTCGAACTTTTCGAAAGTTCGATCAAGCGGGCCCCCAAGCGATTGTTCAATCGCTGGGAGCCAACTTGGCCCTTCGGGCGACCAGCCTGCCAAGACTCGGTTGATCCGTGGCCCCCGCTCGTCGCCTGCGGCGACTCGGGGAGCAAACACACGCCCTTCGGGCATCCCCGGAATTCTGAATGACCGGCTTGCCTACTTGGCTTCTTTTTCTTCAGGAGGCGCCGCGTGGCTTTTGCGCGCGATGGCGAATTCAATGGCGCGCATCAATTCTGCGCCGTCAAAAGTGCCCTTCACGAGGTAATCTTGCGCACCCATCCGAATGGCTTCCTTCGCGGCGGCGGGGTCGTCCAAGCTGCTGAGCACAATGAACGGCATGCCACTGTCCATCAATTCCATGGTGAACACACTGTCGAGGCCGTCACTGTCGGGAAGGTTGAGGTCGAGAAGGACCACATCGTAGCCCTCCTTCAACATGTGAAGAGCCCCCTTTTGCATGGTTTTCTCCCAATCCAGTACCAAGTCTGCGTGCACGTCGTTGAGAAGTTCTCGAACCATGCGCACATCGCCAGGGTTGTCTTCGACAATGAGGCCACGAATCATACCCGTGCCAGTGCCGGGGTGATTCAAGAGCCTATCGTGAATTCCATGATCGTTCCACCCTCCGGGTTCGTGCGGGCGCGGATGGTGCCACCGTGCTTTTCGACGATGCGCAAACAAAGCGCCAGGCCAATCCCTTCCCCGCCGTCGTCGGCGTCGAGTCGCTTGAAGAGCTTGAACACGCGGGCCTGATCCTTTTCCGGAATGCCTCTTCCGTTGTCAATGCAACGAATCGTGTCCCCAACTCGTTCAAAGTGAACTCGTGGCGCGGCCTTGCTTCGGTACTTGATGGCATTCTCCGCCAGGTTCTGGAACAACTGACTCATCTGGGTGTAGTTGCCCTTAATGGTGCCAAGCGGGCCGGAGGTCAGTTTCCCCTTGTTTTCCACTAGGAGGAGTTGTAATTTTTGGCGCGTGTTTGCAACCAATTCGTCCAAGTCCACCTCTTCCCGCGCCACTTCCGTGGAGTCCACGCGAGAGTACTCCAACAATCCTTGCAGAAGTTGCTCCATACGCTCCGCGTTGCCTGCCGCGAAGTCAATGAATTCGTCCGCGTCCGCGTCCAATTTGCCCTTGTACTTGTCCTTCAACCGCTGCGTGTAGAACTTGACCATGCGAAGCGGCTGCTTCATGTCATGGCTCGCAACGTAGGCGAACATCTCCAGGTCCCGGTTGCTGCGTTCCAGCTCCTCTTGCGCCGCGCGCCGGCGTTGCATTTCCCGATCCAATGTGGCAATCAATGCCTGCCGTCGCCAGAGGAACATGAAGAACACCATCATGGCGCCGCTTGCAAACAACACAGAATAGTACAGAACGTACTCGAGCCTCGGCGGCCAATACAGCATCCCGACAAGGGACCGGGATGCCAGAATCCAGATGATGAGAAGGAAAATGCCGCCAATGGCGGTGCGCCACAACCAGACAAGCAGCGTGCTAGCCATGTCCACCGTGTCCCGGGTGAAACGGTACTCGCGCCACGACAACAGGATGGCGCCCAGGGGAAACACGAATGCCAGAACAGCGAGGGGGCCAAGGTATGGCTCGGGGACCGCATAGGAAGGGGCCACGAATTCGATTTGGTACGTGCCGGCGCCGGTTTGCTCGCCCTGCCGCTCGGCCGTCATCGTGGGGGAGGTCGATATGCGACGCGGCGAGCTCGCGGGCCTTATGGCGGAGCTGATGCTTCACAACCTTCAGCTCTGCCTCGAGCGCGC
>JBMZMP010000128.1:0-3166 GCA_049619235.1 Thermoplasmatota archaeon | reverse complement strand
GAAATTGACGCCTGGATTCTCGGCCTATTGAAGGACGGATGGGACCGCGTCGCTCGCCGCGTCCAACAGGAGAACCACAAAATGGAGGACGCCATCGACGAACGTTTGGCAGGCCTCGGGATTCGCGCCCACCATGCATCCGTTGCCCTGCGGAACGTGGGGCTTTCTGGTTTGAAGCCGGCTGATTGGCCCGCAGACGGACTCGAGCAACTGGCCAAGGAACTCCGGAGGGCCAGCAAACCCATCGTGGTTGCCTGGAACAAAGTGGACGCGGTGACCGACGAAGAGCTTGCAACTCTCACTGCAACGGGCGGCGTGGTGGTCTCGGCGCAAGCGGAACTGGCACTGGGCCGCGGAGCTGCCGCGGGCACGTTCTCGTACGCTGCTGGTTCCCCCATTGTGCGCACGCAGCAGCTCAGCGAAGCCCAGGAGAAGGGCTTGCAGTACCTAGAATCCCAGGTCCTGAATCGATTCGGTGAAACCGGGGTCCACAAGGCGTTGGAAACCGCCGTGTTTGAGAAACTGGGCCGCATCCCGGTGTTCCCGGTGGAGGATGAATCCAAACTCACGGACAAGGAAGGTCGGGTGCTACCGGACTGCCATCTCGTGAAAACCGGCACGACGGCGAAGCAACTTGCGTACCTGGTTCACACGGACCTCGGCGACAAATTCGTTCGCGGCATCGATTGCCGAACCAAGCGCGTCATCGGGGCGGACCACGTGCTGGCCGCGGGCGACATCATCAAAATCGCCGCAAACGCGTAGATTCGATCTACCGCTGGAACATGGCCTCGATGCGGGCCTTGTGGTTTGCGAGGATGTTGCGGCGTTTCTTCTTGAACGTGGGCGTCAACTCGTCCCGCTCCACCGTGAACGCTGTCGGCACAAGCCGGAATGAGCGAATCCGTTCGTAGTCTGGCAATCGTTCGTTCATGCGATCCACGGCCTCCTGAATCCAGGCTTTGATGCGGGAATCTTCGAGGCCCGCTTCATCCACTTCCACTAGGGTCTCCGCACCGGTGGGGTCCGCTTGCACGCGCCCGTTCAGGGTTGCGCCAAGCGCTTCCAGTTTGCTTCGAAGCAAACCGAAGTTGGGTTGAATCAAGGCCGCGGCAAACTTTCGCCCTTGGCCAATGACGCACACCTCATCCACCAGTGGCGACGCCTTCAGGAGCTCCTCGGCGTGGGTGGGGGCGATGTTTTTGCCCGTGTCCAGCACTTCGATTTCCTTCTTGCGGTCAATGATGGCAAGGAACCCGTCCCTTAGCTCGCCGATGTCACCGGTTCGCAGCCAGCCATCCACGAGGCAGTCCGTTTCCCCCGTCAAGTAGCCCTGGAAAATTGTCGGGCCTGCAAGGAGGATTTCTCCGTCCTCTGCAAGGGCCAATCGGCTGCCCGGCATCACTTTTCCAACGGTCCCGGCGCGGAAATCGTCGAAGCCGTTGGAGACCAGCAGCCCTGCGCATTCGGTCAAGCCGTACGCTTCCACGATGTTCACGCCGATGCCCTGGAAGAAGTAGAGGAGGCTTGGCCGTACGGCGGCGGCGCCAGTCAACGCCACTTCCACGCGGTCAAAGCCGAGCGTGACCCGCAGCTTCCGGTACACCAAGCGTTCAAACAACCAGTGGCCAAACGCGGGGCGTCGGCCTTGCTCGAGGCGGGCGCCGGTTTTGATGGCCACGGACTTGGCACGGGCAAAGAGGAACTGACGAATTTTTGGTCCGCCGGCGACCCGTTCTTCCACCTTCGTCATGATGCGCTCGTAAATGCGGGGAACGGCGACCAACAGGTCTGGTCGGACTAGGGGGAAGTCGGTTGCGATGCGGGACGGGTGCGAAAACGCGACGGTGCCACCAAGGGCGGTGACAGCGAGGACGCTTGCGTAGCCTGCCACGTGCGCCATGGGCAAGAATGCCAACATGGTCGCCTCCGGGTGCTCGTCCAAGGCAAGGCCGCGGACGTTGCCGGCGTTGCTGGCAGTCCAGTTTCGATGGGTCAAGACGGCGCCCTTGGGTGCACCTGTGGTGCCACTTGTGTACACAATGCTGCACGGTTCATCGAGGCCCACGTCCGCCTTTGGAACGGGGTCGCCGTGCAATTCTTGCCAACTGGGTGCATCGGAGTCGTCGAAACTGTACCAAGTCCCCTCTGGAACCCGGCCGAGCAGTTCCTGGTTCTCCACGAACCCAACCTCTGCACCCGAATCGGCCATGATGTGGGCCACTTGGTCATGCATCAGCGTTGGGTACATGGGAACCACGACGCCACCCATCCATTGCACCGCTTGGTCCACGATTTTCCATTCGTAGCGTGTTTCACTGAAAATGGCAACCTTCGTCCCCGGCCCGAAGCCTGCGGCAACCAGCCCTCCGGCCACTCGTTGGACCAGCTCCAGGACGTCGCTCCACGGCATGAACCGGAAATCGTCCCCATCAGGGATTTTGTACCCGCCGCCGCACGCAACAGCGCGCTCCAACAAGGCAATCGGTCGTTCTTCAGGAATGTCAAGGGGTTCACCCTCCAGCACCAACACAACCAATCATGCACGACTCGCTGGAAAAAGCCGCCGCCTCGGTTAAATAGGAGACCTTTGTCGGAACACCTCCCTGCAAGGGGCTGGAATGTGGCTTTCGAGCTGAACCGGCAAACCGCGAGGTCATCAAATGAGCAAAAACGCGTACCATTACATTGGAGAAGCTTGGAAGAAGCCGGAATCCGGCTACGGAACCGTCAACTGGGAGCGCATGATCGAATGGCGACAAGGCCAAAGCTTTGTCCGCGTCGACAAGCCCCTCCGCCTGGACCGTGCCCGCAGCCTTGGATTCAAAGCCAAGCAAGGCATCATCGTCGTTCGCGCCCGCGTTCGCCGTGGTGGTCTGCACAAGAAGCGCTGGCAAGGCGGCCACGTGCCAAAGAAGATGGGTGTCAAGAAAATCACGATGAGCCAAAACACCAAGGTCATCGCTGAAATCCGCACCTCCAAGCACTACCCCAACCTGGAAGTTCTCAACTCCTACTGGGTCGGCAGCGACGGTAAGAACCACTTCTACGAAGTGATTCTCGTTGACCCCTACCACCCAGCCATCCGCAGCGACAAGGATCTGCAATGGATCTGCACCCGCCCAGCCACCAACCGTGTGCTGCGCGGAAAGACCAGCGCTGGCCA
>JBMZMP010000127.1:0-3283 GCA_049619235.1 Thermoplasmatota archaeon | reverse complement strand
CTGAGGCCGGCGTACACTTCGCTGAAGTTCTCGTTGATGGCTTCGTACACCTTCATGAAGACGTCCTTCTTGCGCGTGCTGATTTCGGCCACCAATTCGTCCAGTTCTTTTCGCTGCTGCACGAGGCGCTCCGTTTCCGCGGTGAGCTCGGTGCGGCGGCTGTTTTGCGCTTCGAATTCTTCCAAGGCGCGCATGTTGACGGCGCCCAAGTTGTCGATGCGGCTTTCGATGCTGCGAAGTTTTTGCTTGAGGTCTTGCAGGTTGGGGACCTGCATTTCCTCGGTCACTTCAATGGGGTGCTCCCGGAGCTCTACGAGGGCTTCCCCGAGGCTCTCTTCGAGGCCGGGGAGTTTGGATTTTGCGTTGACGATGAGGCCGTAATGGGTTTCCATGCGGTCGGAAACCTTGTCCATTTTGGCCTTCACGTCCACGAGGATTTGGTACTGCTTGTCCTTCTTTTCTTGCAAGCCGCGCACGGCGGTGGTGGCCTTGCGTTCCATGGCCATGAGCGCCTCCACTTCGGCCTTTGCCTTCTCGTGGTCCGCTTTCAGTTTCTTCAGGTCCGCTTCGTACTTTTCCCGTTTGCCGGCGCTGCCACTGATTTGTTCTTCCAGTTCCTTGACCCGGTCCATGACCAGTTCCGCTTGCTTCAAGGCGGTTTTTTGGCGGCTTTCAGCTGCAAGGACTGCTTCGGTGAGTTCCCGGGTTTGCTTGTCCCACGCTTCCAGTTGTTCCCGCCATTCCTTCTTGGAGCCTTTCAGGAGCAGTTGGCCCTTTTCTTCGCGGAGCGCTTCCAGTTCCTTGATCCGGGCAACGGCGGCCTCCGCGCGTAGGGACTCCTCTGTTTGGGCTTCTTCTTCCACCTTGCAGGCCTTTGCGAGTTTTTCCTCTTCAGCGGTGAACGTGGCGTGTCGCTCTTTGAGACCGATGGCGCGTTTTTCCAAGTCCTTGAGCCGGTCCAGGCCGGTTTGTCCGCCACGGTTGAAAGCCTCCAATTGGTCCTGGATGGCGTTCATTTCTTGGCGCACGCGGGTCATGCCTTCGATGACTTGTTCCTGCGCCGCTTCGGCGGCTGCGATGTCTGCGATGACCTTGTCGAGGCCGGCGCGGTCGCTGTTGCTGAACCCGCCGCTCTTTGCCTTCTGTTTGGCGCCACCCACCATGGCACCGCCTGCTTCGAACAATTCCCCGTCCAGGGTGACCATGCGGACACCGCCCATGAGGCGTCGCCCGGCGGCCATGTTGTGCGCTACGAGGGTGTCCCCGAAGGCGTGCCAGAATGCGTTTTGGTAGCGGGGGTTGAAATCGATGAGGTCGATGGCGAAACCGAGGCAGCCTTCTTGCTTGACCTTCATGAGGGCTTGGCCGCGGGGGCGGCCGGGGACCATTTTGTTGAGGGGGAGCAGTTTGGCGCGCCCGGCGCGACTTGATTTGAGGTACTCAATGCATTGCTGGGCCACTGCGTCGTCTTCCACGATGACCGCGTTTTGTAGGGCGTATTGGTACTTCTCCTCCACGCTTGCCAGTTCGCTGATGGTGCCGACAATGCCCTTGATGGAGCCGCTGTCGCGGGCACGCATGAGTTCATCCACGGCGCGGGTGGTGGCGCCGCCGGTGCGGGCTGCGGCGTCCATTTGTGCCTGCATTTCCGCTTGTTCCCGGGTGAGGCGTCGAATCTTTTGCTCGAGGTCCTCGTTTTGCTGCGTGAACTCCGCTTGCGCTTTGCGCATTTCGAAGAGCCGTTTTTCGAGGTTCTTCTTTTCCCCACTGGATCCACCCGTGGTTTTCTTCAATTCCTCGATTTCCCAGTTGGATTCTTCGAGGTCGGTTTCAATGGTTTTCAATTCGCCACGGGCTTCTTGCAGGGCCCGTTCGGTGGCGTTGAGTTTTTGCTGCAACCGGTCCGCGTTGAGGAGCGCTTCCTGCTTTTCCAGTTGTTTGGCTTCGTATTCTTGTTTGAGCTGGGCCAGTTCCCGGTTGATGGCCATGGCACCCTTGTCTTGTTGGCTCATGCGGTCCCGGAGCGCTTCCGTGTCCGCTTTCACTTTCGCTAGTTCCGCACTTTTTTGATCGTGTTCGCTGCCGAGTTCTTCGGCGGTTTTCCGAGTGCGATCCAACTCTTTCTTGATGCGTCGAAGTTCGTCCCGCACGGGCATGAGGTCTTCGTCGCCGCCTTGCAGTTCTTCCTTGATGAAGTGTATTTTTTCTTCCAGGCGCACCATTTTGTCGCGGGCGTCCTTGACCTGGTTCTGGATTTTCTCTACTTCTTCGCCCCCTTCGGCGCGAATCTGTGCTTCCAGGGCATTGAACGCGGTTTGCGCCTCAGCGAAGGTTTCCTTCTGGGCAAGCAGTTGCTCTTCGTACTTGGCCCGCTCCTCCGTGTACTTGGCGATGTGCCCTTGCACTTGGGCAATTTGCTCTTCGAGATCGGCTTTTCGGCGCCACGCCATGAGGGCCTTGGTTTCACCTTGGGCTTCTTTGAGGTCTTTGAATTTCTGCGCCGCGTCTTTTTCCTTCTCGAGGGTTTTGAGGTTTCGCTCGATTTCTTCGAGAACGATGCCGATGCGCTCCAGGTTTTCGGCAACGTCTGCTTTGCGCTTGTCTGCTTGCGCAATGTCGTTGTCGAACGTTGTGACGCCGGCGATGTTGTCAAGGATTTTGCGTCGTTCCACGTTGCTCATTTGGCAGATTTGCAACACGTCGCCTTGTTGGGTGATGTTGTACCCGTCCGCGCTGATGCGTGCGTGGTTGAGGAGGTCCACGAATTCTTTCTTCTTCGCGGAGCGGTCGTTGAGGTAGTAGTAGGACTTGTAGGCGGTTGGGTCGTCCTTCTTGGGGGTTTTCTTGACTTTCCGGGTGAGCGTGACCATGTCGGAATCAATGGGCATGGTGCGATCGCGGTTGTCAAATTCGAGGCTGACGAGGCAGTAGTTCGCGGCTTTTCCTGCGCTACCCCCGTTGAAGATGAGGTCGGTGAGGCGGCCGGCGCGGATGGCGCGGCTGCTGTTTGGACCGAGTACGAAGAGGATGGCGTCTCCAATGTTGCTTTTTCCAGAGCCGTTTGGTCCGGTGATTCCCGTGAATCCCGGTTCAAAATCGACAGTGAGCTTCCGCCCGAAGCTCTTGAAATTCTCCATGTGGACATGGGTTAGGTGCATCTTGATTCCTTGGAGCTCACGCTGTTCCAAGCGAAGCCAAGGCTACGATGTATTGCGTGTGCATCCCAGTGCAACAGCCGGACGGTGCCATAAGAAGGTTCGCACCGTTTGTATTTAAGGCGTCA
>JBMZMP010000126.1:0-3294 GCA_049619235.1 Thermoplasmatota archaeon | reverse complement strand
GGCGTCGTCCACGTGCCCGTCGAAGGCGTCACGTACGTTGGCGGCAGCGGCGCACACAAAATCGTGAACGGCGAAGCCACCGAAATCACGGTCCAACCCCAAACCACGCCCCTTCGCGTGGTGGGCAGCCGCAGCCACACCAGCCCCGAAATGGACGCGTTCCTCGAAAACCTGGGCGAACACGAATTCGTCGCCGCCGGAAGCAGCCTCAAATTCTGCCGCGTGGCCGAAGGCAGCGCCGACTTGTACCCTCGATTCGTTCCCACCATGGAATGGGACACCGCCGCCGGACACGCGGTCTTGGTGTCTGCGGGGGGCTCCGTGCGCCGCGCCGACGGTGGCCCGTTCAACTACAACAAGGAAAATTTGCTGAACCCATTCTTCATCGCGTCGGGCCAAGGCATTCAAAAAGATGAGTGAGGTGGCCCGCACCATGGACGCCTTGCACGACGCCATCCGCGCCATGGGCATCTTCGAAAGCGACACCGTTCAGGAACGGCCCTGGGGCCTCTGGGTGGACTGGTTCCGCACCGACGAAGCGACCCTCAAATGCATGGTAGTGAAACCAGGCGCCCGCATGAGTCTGCAAAAGCACGCCGAACGCCGCGAAGTGTGGCGCGTCATCAGTGGCGAAGGCGAAGACCAAGGCGAAGAAACCGTCGCGTTGCTGCCGGGACTCACCCACGTTGTGGAAGTGGGCCAAGTGCACCGCATCGCCAACACAGGCGACAAGCCCCTTGTCATCGTGGAGATGCAAATGGGCAACTGCAGCGAGGAGGACATCGTCCGCCTCGAGGATGACTACCAACGCGCATGAACAAAGGAATCTTGCTGCTTTCCGGCGGCATCGACAGCCCCGTGGCCGGCCGCATGGTGCAAGAACAAGGCATGGAATTGACCGCCTTCCATTGCAGCTTCGAACCGATCACGGACGAGCGCTCCGTTGACAAGGCCAAGGACTTGGCCCGCCTGTTGGGCTTCAAAACCCTGTACGTTGCGCAAATCGGTGAACTCCTCAGCACCATCCCCGCAAACCGGGACGCGCACAAATTTTACTTCGTCATGCAAAAGCGGCTCTTCTACCGATTGGCGGCGCAACTTGCCAAAACCGTGGGTGCCACCTGCATCGTCACTGGTGAAAACCTGGGTCAAGTGAGCAGCCAAACTTTGCGGAACCTGGCCACGTTGGAAGAAGCGGCCTCCATGCCCATCATCCGCCCCCTTCTTGGACTGGACAAAATGGACATCGTAGCAATCGCGAAAACCTATGGCACGTTCGAAACCAGCACGGGGCCGGAACTGTGTGACCTATTGGGGCCGGACAAGCCGGCGACCACCAGCAAGGTGGACGTGGTGGTCCCGTTCGAAGAGGAACTGGGACTCACCACGCCCGATTTGCCAATCGTTGCTCACAACTTGTAGCGGCGGAACAGCATCGCTGCACCGGCCACGCCAATGGCGGCAAGGAATCCCACGCTGGGGGTGTCCTTGGACTCGGAGGAGCCGGCGCTGCTACTGGAGCTGCCGCCAAGGCTTGGGCTGGACGAGCCGCTTGAGCCACTGGAGCTGCTGGAGCTTGCGGGTGCGCTACTGGAACTGGAGCTGCTGGGGGCAGGGTCCGCTTCGTAGAAGGGCACGTACAGGAAGCTCGGCGTCAAGGCGCCGTCGTATTGCAGGCTCGCAGCCCCAAGGGCCACGGGTTCACCTTCCAGGAAGAACGAGACACTGATGGGCGCGTCCCGGCTGACGTTTGCGTCAATGAACCCGAGATCCATCAGGACCGGGGGCTTCATGGTCGCAATCAGGGCCTGGGCCAGCACATAGGCAGCGGCTTGTTCAGGGTTGGTTGGGTCTGGAGGGATCAGGCTGGTGGGGTCAGGCAAAGCCTCCGGGTCGATGGAAATGTCAACGGATGCGGAGGAGAGGATGGTGGATCCATCCGACACCACGGCCGTCACGTTGCCCATCAGGGTGGGGCTTGGGCCAGTCCACATGCCAATCAGGAGAGGCCCGTAGATGCGGTCTGCGTGATCGCCTTCACGAGTGAAGGAAATCGTGGGCAAATCCGCGCTACCCGGCAGAATCAGGGAAATGGAGTTGTTCAGGTCCTGTGGCGCCTCCGCGTCAAGGGAACCATCAGAGATGGGTGTGAGCCCTGGTGCAAGATACAGCACTTCCGCTGCGGAAGCGCCGAGGGCAACAGGTAGAAAGAGTAGTGCGATGAGAATGACGCGCATACAAACATAGAATATGCATCGAATCTCTTTATCAACCTTCCCTCGAGGGCCACCCAGAATCCCTTTCAACCGCAGCGCCGCATCCGCACTCGTGACCCAGCACGTGTACGCCTTCGAAGAAGGGGACGCCACCATGACCGCCATCCTTGGAGGCAAAGGGGCAAACCTCGCCGAAATGAGTCGCATTGGACTCCCGGTCCCGCACGGCTTCACGGTCACAGCGCAAACGTGCATGGAATACCAAGCCGAAAACGCAATTCCTGAAGGCGCCGTGGAAGAAATCTTCACCGCGCTCGCGGCCCTCGAAGAAAAAGCAGGCGCCGGATTCGGCGACGCAGCAAACCCCCTCCTCCTAAGCGTCCGCTCCGGGGCCGCCGTCAGCATGCCCGGCATGATGGACACAGTCCTCAACCTGGGGCTCAACGACGAAACCGTGGAAGGGCTTGCCAAAGCCACTGGAAACCCCCGATTCGCATACGACTCCTACCGCCGCTTCCTCATGATGTTTGGAAACGTGGTCCTCGGCATCGAGCACGGCATGTTCGAAGCCAAACTCCACGCCGCAAAAGCCCGCCTCGGCATCGCCAAGGACACGGACATCCCCGCCGAAGAACTGCAAAACATTGCAGAAATGTACAAAGCCATCATCCACGCGGAAACCGGCGCGCCCTTCGCCCAAGACCCCCGGCAACAACTTCTCCTCGCCATTGAAGCAGTCTTCCGCTCCTGGAACACCAACCGCGCCGTCACGTACCGACGACTCAACAAAATCCCCGACGACATGGGCACCGCCGTGAACGTGCAAATGATGGTCTTCGGCAACATGGGTGACGACTGCGCCACCGGCGTCGCCTTCACCCGCAACCCCAGTGACGGAACCGACGAATTCTACGGGGAATTCCTGCAAAACGCACAAGGCGAAGACGTGGTCGCAGGCACCCGCACGCCCCACCCCATCCAGGAAATGCGGGAATTCCTGCCCGAAGCGTACGACCAACTGGAAGCCATCAGCAAGAAACTGGAAACCCACTTCCACGACATGCAAGACCTGGAATTC
>JBMZMP010000125.1:0-3506 GCA_049619235.1 Thermoplasmatota archaeon | reverse complement strand
AGCCGAGCGGACTGCGTAAACGTAGCGTCGCTGCCCGCAATCTCAAACGCGCCCGTGTTCCAAATGTGCCCGACTTGATCCGGCCAAAACGCCACGAACACAAGACCAAGCACCATCAAAAGCCCGGAACGGAACGCCCACTTCGCCGCACGAGACGACTCCACGAACACCTCCCGGCTTGCAACCGTGATGAACAACACCAACGCCGCCAACCCCCACGCCACACCCGTTGCAATGGGAGCCCAAGACGTGGACGAGGGCGTCTCCGGACGGAACGGATGCACCGTCAAATCCTCGTACTGGAAACCACTGTCTGCGCTGTACGAAATGGTCCACGTGGGGAGAACGAAAGCCAGCAAAAGCAGCAGGAAGGAAACGGCAAGCAGCCGTTGGCCATTGCGAAAGTCGCCTTCCATAAGGGGGCGGACAAAGCCTCCCCATTAAGCCATATCGAGCACCAAGCGAATGGTTTCTACGCGGTGGCCCAAATTCACACGCATGGCCACTTGTGATTCCTGCAAAACCGACGCACCCCTCAGCCCCATCACCGACATGTTCGGAAACGAAGGCAACGTCTGCACCCCATGCAAAACCGCCATGGAAGAAGAAGGCTGCCTCAACTGTGGGTCTTAGTTTCCAAGAATTGAGGCGGACGAAAGAGGAAATTGGACCGCCGTGGATCGGCAATAGCTTGCCAACCTATTCCGTTTGGTCATCTGGGACCCAAGAATGACGAAACCCTAGGGGCTAGGGACCTTGGTTTGTCGGGGGTGCAAGGCCCAGGGGGCTTGCCGGATTGCCCGTTAGGGTCGTCCGGAGAATTCATTTCCCCAATTTCCATGAAGCGCCCATGACGGAACACGAATTGATCTCCATGTCTCCCGGCTGGATTCGGGCCGGCGAGGTTGGGGCGCAAGCGTTGGCCGCTGGCCAAGCAGCCTGTGTTCCGGGTGCCCGGGCTGCGGACGTTGCCATCGCCATGGAGGACTTCATTCGCTCCGCCGGCCTCGAGCCAGCCTTCCCCGGCACCGTCAGCATCGATTCCATGGCCGCGCACTGGTCACCAACGAGGACCGACGACTGCATCATTGAGGAGGGTCAACTCGTGAAACTGGATTGCGGCGCCAGTCACCTCGGCGACCTCTCCGACAACGCCATCACCATCGAGGTCGGGGGGACCAATCAACACGCGGATTTGATCCGAGCCTCCGAAGCATGCCTGGCCGCCGCCATCGACGCCGTTCGCCCAGGCCTCAACCTCGGCGACCTCGGAGCCATCGTGGAAGCCACCGCCGAAGACCACGGGTTCCAAACCATCGAGAACCTCGGAGGACATTCACTGGAGCGAAACAAGCTCCACGCCGCACTGTACGTCCCAAGCGTTGGCATGAAGACCAAGCAGGTACTCAAGGCCGGAGACCGGTTGGCCATCGAACCATTCGTGACAGATGGTCGCGCCGGACGCGTCCAAGACGCCGGCCCCAGCAACGTCTACCACTTGCGACGTCTTCGGCCGCAGCGCGCTCCGGCTCCGAAGCGGCTTCAATCCTACCTCCAACGAACCCATCCACACCTCGCATTTTCATCGCGTTGGCTCGAAGGCGCCATGCCCCCGGCCCAATTGTCCTTCGCCCTCAGCCAACTTCAACGCACCAACGTGGTGACTCACTACACGGCGTTGCGCGAAGCCAGCGGCGGCATGGTCGCCCAACGCGAAGCCACGGTGATGGTCTCCGACGATGGCGGCTACGTCACCACCAAGTTGCCTGTCGCCGCGTAGTTTACGCGAAAAACGGCGTGGCCGCGCGTTCGCCGCGAAAATTCGCTCAGCTGACCACAAGGCGCTTCATGCCTCGGGAACAGCCAAACCGCCCTAGCGGGCGATTTACCTTACTCGACGGCCATAGGGGCCGCCATCGGCACCAGAGAAACCTCGTTAGGCTCGGCTTCTCTAGCGCACCTTGTAATAGGTCGCGTTGAGTTTGGACTCGTAGCGTGGGCGGTGGCGTTTGATGGCCCAGAAGCCTAGGAAGCTCAGCAGCAGGGTTTGGTGCAGGCTTAGGAGGCCGAGTAGGTCAATCAGTTCGCTGGGGCTTGGTGTCAATCCGCTTTGGAAGGCCCAGTTGAGCATGCCGTGTGCGGTTTTGACTTCGTACGCGAAAATCACGTCTGCGATGCCGACGACGCTCATCCACCAGATGAATGCGAGGCCGAAGATGCCTGCGGCCACGTTCATTGGGCTTTCGGCGGGTCGCTTGGTGCGGCCGCGTCCTGCCACGAAGGGGATGGCGATGATGAACACGAAGGCGACGTTCACGAGGATGGTTCCGAGGAACTTGGTGTCCACGAGGATGGTGTCTCCGATGGCGATGGGGTACTTCGCGAGGAAGATGGGGCCCAGGCTCCAGAGGAGGTACCAGTCCGGTTTGACGAACGTGGGGGGTTGCGTCATGTCGTACGCGGAGTGGAGTGGCGGGGGCACGATGGCGATCATGGCAAACAGCAGTCCGCTCATGAACGTGATGATGCCCCAGTCTCGAACAATTTCGTCGCCGAGGCTGATGCCTTCTACGGCTTTTTGCTTCTTGACGGGGTTGTCTTGTTCGAGTTGGTTTTTGGCGTCAACGTACAGGTTGGTGAGTTGGCGAATGTTCATGCGTTTGCCTCACGGGTTTGGTCCATGTTGGCACCGGTACTGGTTGTCATCAGTGCGGCTCCGCCATGCCTTGGAGCCACACGATGAACATGTGCAGCACCATCAGTCCGAACAGCACGAATGGGAGAATCCAGACGTGCATGATGTACATGCGGGGGATCATGCCTGCGTTGATTTCGGTCCCTGCGAACATGATCTTGGAGAGGGTTTCTCCGAGCACCGGAATGGAGCCGAACATGTTCTGGCCGATGGTGGCTGCCGCGATGGCAAGCTGGTCGGCTGGGAGGAGGTATCCGCTGTAGGCGAAGAAGAACGTGATGCCGAGGAGCATGACACCGAGAACCCAGTTGAGTTCGCGGGGCTTCTTGTATGCGCCAACGAAGTAGACTCGCATCATGTGCAGGAACACGCAGGCGGTCATCAAGTGGGCGCCCCAGTGATGAACGCCTCGAAGGATGTATCCGAGGGTCACTTCGTTCATGATGAAGTCCACGGAGTCACGTGCGCCGAATGCTTCTTGGGGAATGTACTCGGGGGTGAAGTAGAGGGCGAGGATCACACCGCTCACGGTGAGGATGATGAAACTCACGAAGGCCAATCCACCCAGGCAATACAAGGGGTACCAATACCAAATGGTGCGGAGTTTGTACCGTTCGGTGTGGCTGCGGGGCAACTGTCGTTGGATGCTCAAGCTGGCTTGCTTGGCAGCGTCGATGTGGTTGCGGATGCGCACCGCGTCGTCGAGGTACGCGAGGGTCATCAAGTAGAAGCGGGCAAAGAAGCCGAGTTTGGTTTGCTTTGCGAGTTCTTCGTAGGCGGCTTTTCCTTCCTTGTGGCTGCGGTCGCTCAT
>JBMZMP010000124.1:0-3589 GCA_049619235.1 Thermoplasmatota archaeon | reverse complement strand
CACCCTGGCGCTCGGCACCGCCGACCCCATTGGCGAGCAACTCATCCACGACAAACGCATCCCACTCATCAGCGCGACGGGCTCCTGCCGCATGGGCTTCAGGGTGGGCGAAGTGGCCGCCAAGCGCATGGCGAAAACCATCCTGGAACTGGGTGGAAACAATGCCATCATTGTCAGCAACAAAGCAGACCTCGACCTCGCCGTTCGCGGCATTCTCTTCGGTGCCGTTGGGACCAGTGGCCAACGCTGCACCACCAGCCGCCGCATTTTCCTACACGAAGACATTCGCGAAGAGTTCACGAAGGCCCTCGTCAAGGCGTACACAAGCATCACCATCGGCAACCCCCTCGACGAATCGAACCTCATGGGTCCACTCATTGACGCGGACGCCGTGGCCATGTTCGAACGGACCGTCGCCGCGGCCTCGGACGCTGGCGCCAAGCTCCTCGCAGGGGGCAGCGCCTTGCCAGATCTTGGAAACTGCTACGTGCAACCCACGATTTTCGACGCCAGCCACATTGGATTTGCAGACTTCGAATTGGCGCAGGAGGAAACCTTTGCGCCCATCCTGTACTTGTTCTCCTACACGGACTTGGAGGAGGCCATTGGCATGCAAAACGCCGTGCGACAAGGGCTCAGCAGTTCCATTTTCACCCGCGACATGCAAGAAGCCGAGCGGTTCCTGAGCGCGGCCGGCAGCGACTGCGGCATTGCAAACGTCAACATCGGCACCAGTGGTGCAGAAATTGGTGGCGCCTTTGGTGGCGAGAAGGAGACCGGTGGCGGACGTGAATCTGGCAGCGACTCCTGGAAGCAATACATGCGCCGCCAGACCAACACGATCAACTGGTCTTCCGAGCTCCCTCTCGCGCAGGGAATCAAGTTCGACTTCTAGGAACGGTCTGAACGGTCCATCAAGCGAGCCCCGTGCAGTTGCGCCGCCGGGGCTTTCTTGGCCAAACCTTCCCCTCGCTCCCCCATTGGGTGCTAGTAGGAATTTGAAAAAATGGGGAAAAGGGGGATGTGGGGTTACTTGCGGCGGGCAAGCAGGGCGATGGCGATGGCGCCAATGCCAAGCCAAGCACCTGCGGGGCTTTCTTCCCGTTCCTTCACGGAGGCGGTTGGGATGGGGTCCTCTGCTCCGAAGGAAGCTGCTTCTGGAAGCAATGCACCCATGGAAGGAGCCGTGGAGGCAACGGGGAGTTCGACGCGAACGGTTCCGTTCACATCCGCGATGGGCGCGTTGAACAATTTGCTGCCCCAGTTGCTCTCGGGGTGCAAGCGTTTCTTCCACGTCAATTCGACGGGGAGTTCGTCACCGGGACCAAGCTTGCTTGGCCCGGCAAACTCGTAGACGTCACCGGGGGCCATGTGCGGCAAGGCGACGGTGGTTCCTGCGACGGTCACTTGGGCGGTGCTGACGTTGCCCCAGCCCTGGTTTTGCACGGTCGCGTAGAACTGGCCGTCGGCCAATTGCACATCGATGAGCTGCGGCAGTGCCCCGTATTTTTCTGCGTGAAGCATGCCGTGCATGACGCCGCGCCATGATTCGATTTCTTGGACGCGAACGTCCGTGTCCACGATGGGTTGTCCCCAGGGAGCCACGGCGCCGCGGCCGCTCATTTCATAGCTCCAACTGGACGCTCCAACGCGGGCATATCCTTCGTCGAGGGTGGTGCCGCCGGCGGGGTAGATGGTGCTCCAGGTTTCGCCGCATTGGATGCGGCTGACGTTGATGGTCAAGTCGGGGAACACTTGTTCGCAGACGTGGGTGAACATATCGAAGTCTGGTGCGTGGCCGAGGTGTTCGGCGCCGTAGGGGTGCAGCCAGAGGTTGCCACAGCAGTGGGTGCTTTGCACGAAGTCCGGCCGGACTTCTTCCATGACGGAGACGACGGTTTGGGTCTCCGGCTCACTTGCGGGGTACGGGCCGGGCCAGTTCAAGGGCCAGGTGTCCGCTTCCACGGTTCCCCAGGTGCCGGGGAAGTTGCGGTTGATGTTGACTGTGATGGCGTTGAGGCGGCCAAACACGTTGCTGCCGTCCGGGTTCACCATGGGCAGGATGTAGATGTGGCGGTTTTCCACGAGCCACTTGGCGGTTTCGTTGGTGTCGTATTCATCCAGCAGGAATTGGGCCCATTCGGTGGTGAAGTAGACGCCGCTGTATTCGTTGCTGTGGGTTCCGCCATCCAAGTAGATGACTTCCCGCTCGGAGAGGGGAATGGCATCCGGGTTGTCAAAGTCAGCGATCTCGAGCATCCACAGGTCGAGGCCCAGGCGGCTTTGCCCTGCACTTGTGAGGCGTGCGATGTCGGGGTGGTCGCTTGCCAGGCGTTGCATTTCCGCCGTCAGCAAGGGGTAGTAGGGGAACAACGTGTAGCCGTTGATTTTGTTGAGGGGGTCGGCTTCCAGCAAGTCCGCAACCAAGTCTGGGTGCAGCTCTGCGAGGTGCTGTGGGATGTAGGGGTACACCACGTCCCCGTCCAGGTTGACTGGGTAGCCGTCTTCTTCGTGCCCAAACTCGCCCATGGCGAGCGGGAGGAACAGAAGTGCAAGGAGCACTGTTTGTACGCGCATGGGGCGGTCATCTGGCCCCTGCTTTTAGGGTTCTGTCGCTGCGTCTTCCACCAAGAAGTCAATGGTTCCAAATTCCTTGGTGTCCGCTTCGAAGTGGATGCGGTTCCCGCCGCGCAGCAAATGCCCTGGGAATGCAAGGGTCCATTCGGTTCCTTTTGCGAACAAAATGGGGGGCTTGGTGAGGTCCACTTCGCATTGGACGTCGCTTGCGTTGTAGTTGATGCCGTTGACGACAATGGTGGGTGGCGACGTCAACGTCGCCGTTGCCAACGGGTTTTGCATTTTGAACGAGAACCCGCGATCTGTCTCGAACAGGCTGCCTTTCTTGTACAGCTTGCGCAGGAGAAATCGGGGCACGTCCACGTGGATGGGATGGCTGCGCGGGAATTAATCTTCGCTGGTTTGCCCTCGCTTGAAGTAGAACAACGGGATCGTTGTCAGGCTCACCACGGTCATGATGGCAATGGCGATGACGGCAGCTTCGAACATTTCGTAGGAGCCGCGAATGGCGCCTCGCGTGAAAATGAAGAAGCTGACCAGCGTGGTGAAGCCACTGTACATGACTGCCTTCCCAACGGTTTTGAACACGAACCGCGGGTTCGCTTGTTTCTCCAAATTCCATGTCAAATGGACTGCGTAGTCACTGCCTAGGCTCGTGATGAACGCAATGGGGATCATGAAAATGAATGCGAGGTCAATGTCCACGGCGGGCATGGGGAGTGCCCCGAGCCACCAAATGAACGTGATGATCATGGGGGTCAACGTGGCCGCGACGGCGCGGATGCTGCGGCTGAAGATGAACACAAGCAGCCCGACCACGAGGAGGCTTGCTGCGCTGCTGATGGTGAGCCATTTGTTGGTGTAGTCGTTGTACTTCGCAACGCCCGTGAGGGTACCGAAGTAGGAGTTGTCCGTGTTCTGAGGATTGGCCGTGACGAGGGCGTTGCTGAGCGCGTCGTTGGCTTTGTCCGTAGCCTCTTGGTTGATTTCGATGTTGACGAATGTCAACGCC
>JBMZMP010000123.1:0-3634 GCA_049619235.1 Thermoplasmatota archaeon | reverse complement strand
CGCGATGCAGGTGCGCTGCTTCATGCCGTGGCTGAACGCTTTGGCTTTCTTGTTCGCCTTGTCCGTCATGCCGACGATTTGCAGCACTTCCGCCACGCGATCGTCGCGGGCCTTTCCTTTCAACCCGTACAGGGACGCGTAGAATTCCAGGTTCTCTTTGGCGGTCAGGTGTTCGTACAATTCGTATTCGTCGGGGACGATGCCGAGGTGTGCGAGGCTCTTTGCGGGTTGTTTGACCGCGTTCACGCCGGCGATGTAAACGGTGCCCGCAGTGGGCCGGATGAATCCCGTGACGCATTTGGTGAACGTGGTTTTCCCGGCGCCGTTGGCTCCGAGGAACCCGAAGATTTCCCCCTCTTGTACGTCCAGGTCTACGCCGCGAAGTGCGAGCGTCTTTCCATATCGCTTTTGCAAACCACGAACCTCGAGGATGGCCACGTGACTCGAGTTGGTTGAAAGGTCAAAAAGATGCCCGTTTTCGAAGGGTTGTGCTGGTGGCGTTTGATGACACGGATTCGGTTTCTGGGGGTTGCACCACACACATGGTGTTCCGTGTCCTTCTTGCGCTTCCAGAGCTTGCGCTGCGGTCCATGCCTCGGTTGGTGCGGTTGAATCCAAACGTGCCTTGGAAAACCCGGGGCAATGGCGCAGTGGTGCTTTCTTTGTGCAAGCCAACCGGGCCACAGGTTCGCGTGGGCGAGTTGCTTGGCCGAGAAATCTTGGCGTTCCCGGACGGGGAACCCGTGGAGCCTTCGGAGGAGGTGCTGGAGCGGGTTTGGGCTACGGTGTCGAAGCACGCCAGCGAGGACGCAGATCCAGGCGTCGCCTTGTTTGCGGAGCCGCCGAGTCCGTTGTTGTACTGGGCTGCGGTGCGGGAAACCGTGCCTGCCCCTGGGACCAACGCTGCATTTTCGCGGGGTGGGCGGGGACGCATCGGCGCGACAGCAGCCGCGGCTTGGCCGGGGCCTGCTAGCAGTTACGAATTCATCGCGTACAGGGACGAAAGCGCGTGGGGGACCACGCGAGAGGTCAACCCAACACCACTTATGAATCTTGATTCATATGGCCTGTTTCACACATACGACTCGGAGGAAAACGTGGCCTGTTGCATCCCCAACACGCCCTGCCCCGTGCTTCTTGGCCTCCGCGGCCGCGACCCCGACACCTTGCAACGGCTCGCCGGGCAAACACTGCCTCTTGCCGTGGAGGAAACCATTGCGGGTTGGCTGCTGTTTGCCACCAACCAAGCCAGCGGCGACCATGTCACCGAGGTGCCAACGCTGCTGGAGGCAGACCCCGGCATGACCCTGCGATTGCAAGCCACCGTGACCGACACCCCCGAGTGGAAAGAAGGCGGCCACGTGCACGTCGCCTTGGAGGACGAATTCGGCATTGGGTTCACCGCCGTCGCATTTGAACCCACCAAAGGCTTCCGACACCACCTCGCAAACGTTCGCGCGGGAGACCGCTTGGAACTCACCGGCGCATGGGACAAAACCCTCCGCCTGGAATCCTTCGCAATCCGCGCCGCGACCCGGAACGGCCCCGTGCCACAGCACTGCGGCAAATCCATGAAATCGAAAGGCACCGGAAACCAATACCGATGCCACTGCGGAGCCACAGCAGAGCGGGAAACCGTGGCCGGGCCTACGGGGGCGTTCGAGGTGCCCGTGATCGCACGGCGCCACCTGCACAAGCCATTGGCTTGGAAGTAGGGAGCCCTACATCGCCCAGAATCGTTCTTCCTTCCGCTTCACGCTCATCAATTCTTCGAGCACATCCTTCTCTTCCGGCGTGACCTTGCCTTCGCGCCACAGCCACCGAGCATCCTGTTCGGGGATGTCCATGTAGAGAATGTCCTCTTCCTTGATTTGCCGGCCAATGGTTGGCCCTTGCACGCTGAGCGCCACTTCGGCACCCATCTTGGCCACTTGCACCGTTTTGCCGTCCACTTGCATGGACTTGATGACCCCGATGCGTTTGCCATCCTCGCGCACAACGTAGCGACCCGCGTGCACTTGGCCCGCAAGCACACGAACCCCGAACACGGCAGGGTCTCGTTGGCGGAAGCTGCAGCCGGGGAGGAACCGGAGCTTGCTGGGGTGGATGCGCTCCTGGCGCTGGTTGGCGTCCAGTTCCCGCTTCTTGGCAGCAAGCCATTCGTTGTAGTCCTCCACGAGGCTGTAAATGACTTTGTCCGCAAACACAGGCAGCTCCTTCTCCGCGATTTCCGTGTCCACGCCGGGAAGCGTCTTGACGCTGAAGCCGAGAATGGCACGGTACAGTGGCTGCGTCATGGCAGCCGCTTCCATCACGTCGCGGCGGCTGATGTCCCCCACGGTCGCTTTTCGAATCGGGATTTCGAGTGCCCGCAGCTCGCCCGCAAGCGCCTCAAGGGAACCAATGGTGTCCGCTTTGATGAACACGCCATGGTCGTTGAGTGGGATGTTGATTTTGCTGGCCTGCATCACTGCATCCCAGGCTTCTTCCTCATTCTCCGCCCGCACAACGCGCATGGGCGCGCCGCTGACAACGCCTTCCACGTTGGGGCACACCAATTTGATGCCCGCCGCAGCAACCACTTCGTCCGCGTCTTCGAACGCCTTGCGAGCGTCCCGCATGTCGTCATTTGGCGACGGCTTCAGGAGGGCGCGGATGTTGGTCTCGATGGGTTCGTCTTGGGTGCCGAGGAGAATCCGGTCGCTTGCTCGAATGCTACCCGCGTAGAGAACCACGTCGAGTGTTGCGCCGAGGCCCTTGTCTTCCTTGACTTCTAGGACGGTGCCTTCGCCAGGGAGACCCTCGTCTGTTTCAAGGCGGGCTTCCAGGAATTTCTGGGCCAAGCCGACCAGCATTGCGAGCAAGTCTTGGATGCCTTCGCCACTCTGGGCGCAGGTGGGGACGATGCTGATTTGCTTCGTGAAATCGTTCACGCGGTCGTACCGGTCCGCCGGCATGCCTTGGTCGTAGAACGCGCCCACCAAGGTGTAGAATTTCTCGTCAAACCGTTCCATGGCGGCGGCGGTTTGCTTCTTGTGATTGAGGATGAACGGAGCGCTTTCAGTTTTCCAACCTTCGATGCGGTCGATCTTGTTGCACGCCACAACGAAAGGAGTCTTGGCGCGCTTGAGGATGTTGATGGATTCCAATGTCTGCGGCTTGAAGCCCTCATTGATGTCCACGACGAGAACCGCGATGTCTGCCAGTTGTCCTCCGCGGCCACGGAGGCTGCTAAATGCGTGGTGACCAGGGGTGTCAATGCAGAGGAGTCCCGGCACACCGAAGTTCTTGGATTGCAACAGGACCCCGGCCCGCTCCTTAATGGTGGCCATGGGCACTTCGCTGGCGCCGATGTGTTGTGTGATGGCGCCGGCTTCCCGGTCAAACACTTTCGTGCCCCGGATGCGGTCCAGGATGCTGGTTTTGCCGTGATCCACGTGGCCCATGACGCTGACGATGGGGCTGCGCGTGTACGCGGTTTCGGACTTGGCTTCAAGCGCCTCAAGGGCCTTGTCGGCGCCCTTTTCGGTTGCCTTCGCGGCGGCTTCCTTTGCCTTGGCAATGGCCTCTTCGCTGACGGCCACTTCTGCTTCAGCGCGCGCTTCATTGCGGGCCTTCTTCTCTTCCAGCGTCA
>JBMZMP010000122.1:0-3636 GCA_049619235.1 Thermoplasmatota archaeon | reverse complement strand
TCCAAGTGGCGTCCGGGCCACGCAACTGAAACGACTCCTCAAACTGAGCAAAAACATGTTGCCAGGTGGGGTCGAGGACCTCAGAAATTAAAAGATTTGGATGGCGGGCTCGCAAGGCCGCAGCAACGTGCCAACCATCTTCGCCATCGGAGACATCACCCACGGCCCCATGCTCGCCCACAAAGCCAGCAAGGAAGGCATCGTGGCAGCTGAAGCGATCAGTGGCGACAAGGGTGCAGCAAAGGACTTTGCAACCATTCCTGGCGTGATCTTCACCGACCCAGAAATCGCCACGGCGGGCCTCAGCGAAGAGCAAGCCAAGGCGGAAGGCATCCCCATCAAGGTCGGGAAGTTCAACGTGGGTGGCCTCGGAAAGGCACTCGCGGACGGCGAAACGGACGGCTTCTTCAAGGTCATCGGCTGCGCCAAGAGCGACCGCATCGTGGGCGTTCACATCATTGGCCCCCACGCAAGTGACCTCATCAGCGAAGCCGCATTGGCCATCGAAATGGGCGCCACGGTGGAGGATCTCGGCTTGACCGTGCACCCCCACCCAACGCTTGGCGAAGGCCTCATGGAAGCCGCGGAGGCACTCCACGGCAAGGCCGTTCACGCCATGAACCGGTAAGCGTAGCGCTTCGCCCCAGCCTTTTTCTTCCACCTTTCCCCTCCCTTTTCTTGTGAAGGCACTCGTCATTGAAGGCGGTGGCATGAAAGCAAGTTTCGCCAACGGCGTCCTCTCCGCATTCGAAGAGGTGGGCTATCACCCCTGGGATGCGGTCATCGGCACCTCTGCCGGTGGCGCATTGGGGTGCTGGTACAGTGCGGGGCAAGCCCGCTACGCTGAGAACACGTGGAAATACGCCCAAGATTCCCGCGTCCTCTCTTGGGGGCGATTCCTAACAGGCAAGGGGCCGTACTTGGACCACGAAGCCCTCATTGACATCGTTTACACCCAAGAGAACCCCATCGACGTGCAAGCCATCAAGCAAGCCTCCTGGCCCGTTGTGGTCACAACCATTGAGGCGCAAACGGGCAAGATGCATTACCAGGATGTCCGAAACGAAGATGTGATTGCGTGGATCAAAGCCACTGGGCGCCTTCCCATGATGAGCGGGCCGCCGGTGAACATTGATGGCGTGGACCACTTTGATGGAGGCGTCGCGGACCCGATTCCCATTCAGTACGCAGTGGAGGAATTGGGGGCCACCGACGTGACCCTCATCACCAACAACCACGCCGTAAAGCCAAAGGAAATGCCGCTTGCAGCTGCTTTTGTGCGGAAATATCCGGCGCTGAAACCGTACGTTTCTCAGCACCAGGCCTTGAAATTGCAAGCCATGGAATACGCGCGAAATCCACCAAGTGGCGTGGCTGTACACATCATTCAACCGGAGGAACCACACGGCATTTCTCGACTCAGCAAGGACTTGGACGGCGTCATGGCCCATTTGGAGCGCGGGCGGGCCGCCGGGAAGGCGTTCGCGAATCCTTTACAAGTGTAGGGATTGGCCCGTTTGTGCACGTGCGTGACCTTGGCTTGATGGAATACGGCGAATGCCTGCAACTCCAGTATGACGCCCGGGACAGCGTGCAGCTTGGAAACGACGACCAGGTTTTCGTGGTCGAGCATCCACTCGTTGCGACCCTTGGTCGGCGCGGGGAACCGAGCGACGTTTTTGATCCGACCATCCCCGTGTTCCACATTGAGCGAGGCGGAAAAGCCACGCTTCACGGGCCGGGCCAACTGGTTGTGTACCCCATCGTCCACCTTGGCGAGGGGAACCGGGATGTGCGGGCCTGGGTGCGACACCTGGAAGCATTCCTCATTGACATGCTGGCGCACTTCGGCATCGAGGCGGAAACCAACGTGGAATACCCGGGTGTTTGGACCTCGAAAACGGGCAAAAAAATCGCGTCCATTGGCATCGCGGTCCAGAAATGGGTGAGTTTCCACGGCATTGCCATCAACGTTTCCTTGGAGCCAAAGACGTTTGAGAAGCTGGATCCCTGCGGCTTGGGAGCGAGCGTGATGACCAACATGCACCTGGAGGGTTCCGACGCGAGCATGGCCGATGTGAAGGCGTGGGTTTTGGAGCATGCCGCGAGCCACTTTGCCAAATTCCACCCAGGTGAGAATAATCGGAACTTCATGCAAAGTCATTATCATTAGCATGGGGCACACCAATGCGCTTGGTTGCTTGAAAATTCGCGAATTCGCGGGATGATGTTATTATTCAGGGCCGGCTGATAGTCGAGGGAACCTACCATTATTTGGGGTTTCAATAATATTGGGGTGTGGTGCCCTTTGCCAATAACATTATTATTCACTTTCATCGCATTGTTTGGATTATTAATGAGTGGCAGGCAATTCAGCTGTTTGCGTTAGAAAATCGGGGGGTTTTTGACCCGAAAACTGGGTGATGGTGCATGGAGACTCGGGTTGCACTCTACACGCGGGTCAGCACCGAAGATCAGGCCAAAGAAGGCTTCAGCCTCGATGCCCAAATTGAACGGCTTCGCATGTTTGCAGCCGCGCAGGGCTGGGTGGTAGCCGCAGAATACATCGACGAGGGCCATTCAGGTCGCACAATCAAGCGGCCAAAGTACCAACAAATGATGGAAGAGCGCGACCAATGGGACACGCTCCTCGTCATGAAGATGGATCGCATCCACCGAAACTCTCGGAACTTCATGGCCATGATGGATCTCCTTACGAAGGAGGACAAGGGGTTTGCTTCTGTCACCGAGTCCCTGGACACTTCCACGGCCATGGGGCGGTTCGTCATGGACATCATCCAACGGATTGCCCAACTGGAATCGGAACAGATTGGGGAGCGAGTCTATGTGGGCATGGAGCAGAAAGCGAAGACTGACGGCGGCTCCTTGGGCCGTCCAGCGCCGTTTGGCTACGCATATGGTCCAAAAGGCCGCTTTGTGGTCGTAGAGGATGAAAAACCCTGGATACAGGGCATTTTCGGCCGATTTCAGCGCGGCCAGGGCAAGCAAGCGATCGCCAACTGGCTGAATGGGGAAGGCCCCAAGACGCGCCAGAACAAGCACTGGACGGTTTGGAATGTCACGACCATCCTCACGAACCCTGTGTATGGGGGCGCTTTGCATTGGGAAGACCAGTTGCAAATGGGTGCGCACGAACCCATCATCCCCCCAGCCATCTTTGATCAGGTGCAGGATCAGATCCGTGCAACATCCCCCAAACGTCGCCTATATTATTTGACACGATTATTCAGTCAAAATTTGGAAAAAGACAGAAATGAGAATATTCCAAGTAACCCAACTAATGAGAATATTATCAATGAAGGGGTGGATTGAGTACTTTCACCCTGATTCCACCCCCATTAATTTGATATACGGACTACCGTATATCAAACGTATTCCCTCCTGTTGGCGTTGATTTACCCGGTTTTGGCGTGGGCGCTCAACAGGAGTAGGTCCATTTCGAGGATGCTTGCGTGCCTGGAAACCACGAGGAGGGCCACAAGCAGCACCACGGAGAATGTGCTTGCGATTTCAGCGATGGCGTCCATGGCTGGCTTCACCGCATCCAGTTTGTCCCATAATTGCGCCAGCCAAGAGAACCCAGTGGTGACGAAACTGAAGTAAAACAGAATCAGC
>JBMZMP010000121.1:0-3734 GCA_049619235.1 Thermoplasmatota archaeon | reverse complement strand
TCTCTTTGCAGCTCGCAAAGCGTCCTTGGGCGCGCGGGCCACTTGGAAGGACTGCAGCGCAGCTTCGCTTGGGTCATCATTCGGGGGCAGGGCCACGATTTTGCATCGCTCATCCTTCATTAGGGGCTTTGGTTCAATTTGGTCGCCTCAAAGGGTAAAAACCCCACCTTTTGTGGCGCCTTATGCGCTTCCTAGTAGCAGCAATGTTTGTGGTACTGGCCCTTGCCGGATGCACTGACAGCGAAGACTCCCCCGACACCACTGGGTTTGACCGTGAACCCACGTACGAGAATGTCCAGCCTGCTTCTGCAAACGGGCTTGAATTCGTTGCCCAACTGAAAGACGCCGATGGCAACGCCTTCCCAACCGCCGCCGGCATGTGGGCCTACGGAGACTACGTCTTTGGAAGCGGACTCAACCAACGCATCTTCATCGCCGACGTGAGCGACCCCGCCAACCCGGTCCTCGTGTACCACGCCCCCGAAGACAGTGAAACTTCCTTCGCTCGGGACGCGGACTTGGTGCACCACGAGGATGGTCGCATCACCCTCGCCCTCGCCACCCAATTTGACGGCGTGCACTTCTGGGACGTGACCGTCCCCGAAGAGGCAACGTTCCTGGCCCGCGTGGTCACCGACAGTGCAAACCACAACGTGGCCGTCCTGCCCGGCACCACCTTGGTCTTCAACAGCCAAAGCGGCGGCGAGAGTACCACCAACGACCTCATTGACGCAGCAGACCCAAGCAACCCCGTGATCCTTGGAACCTACGGGGAATACGGTTGCCACGACATCAGTTTCTTCGGCGGATTCGGCGGCGAAAAATTCCGCGCCTACTGTGCCGGCATCGACCGCACGGAAGTGTGGAACCTCGACGGCCTGAACACCTCCATGGCAGGCTTCGGCATCACGGTCCTCGGCATCGTGGACTTTGACGATGACCCGACTGACAGCCCAGTCATCGGAAACCCGCTCTTCGAAGCGTACCCGCTCCGCACGCTCCACCACTTGGCCATGGTCAACGAAGATGCAAGCATCCTCATCATCGGTGACGAACACAACGGCGGCGGCACCCCTGGTACCTGCTTGCTCTACGACGAAACCACTGGCGCCAGCACGCCCCTTGGCGCTCTCTGGTTCTACGACTTGAGCGATGAAACCAACCCCACGCTCCTTAGTTGGTTCAGCCCACCGCTCGTGGCACCCACCGTTCCCCCAGCCTTGGACGTCCCAAGCGACCCGGCCACCATCAACCCAACCAATCCCGCAGGCGTACTCAGCAACATTCCCAACTGCACCGCGCACTTTGGAACCCTCGTGCCTGGAGAAGAAAAGTTGGTCATTGGCTGGTACAGCGCAGGTGTCCTGTTGATTGACTTCAGCAACCCCAGCAGCCCAACGCTCCTGGACCAATACATGCCCGAAGGCACCAACCCATGGGATGCCCGCGTGCAAGACGGCTACGTCTTCACCGGTGACATTGGCCGCGGCATGGACGTCTTGAAATTGGTGTAACGCCAACAGAAAACCCTCTTCCCTTCTTTTCCTCCGTTTCTTGTTTCTTTCACCGGGTGATTGCGTGCTGGTGGCAAGGCCGTCGCCGCAAACCCCTTTAATTGCGAAGGCTCGGAAATCGCATGAAACAAGCATGGGCTTTGGCCCTGGCCTTCGTTGCCATCGCAACCGCGGGTTGCCTCTCCGATGACGGAGACGACCCCAACGCCAACCCCGACAACGGCATGCCGGACGAAACCGGCTACACGCCCCTGGAAAACATCGTCGGCATGGAATACATCGCCACCGCCGAAAGCACCGCCGCAGACGGCATCTGGCTCCACAACGACATCGCCTACCTCTCCGGCCCACCCGGCCTGCGCATCGTGGACATTTCCAACCCCGCCGAACCGGTCCTCCTGAACGCGGAAATCGCGGACACCGGAAGCCGCGACGTGGACATCATGGAACACCCCAACGGACGGCTCTACGCAGTCCTGAGCGCTGGTGGCGTTGCAATTGTGGACGTCACCGACCCAAGCCTCGCGGTCCTCATCAGCGAAGCAAGCGTCAGCAGCCACAACATGGCCGTTGTGCCAAACAGCACCATCGTTTACAACAGCCGCAGCATCAGCACCCACGTCCCTGGCGTGGGCGAAACCGGCCAAATTGACATCGTGGACTTCGCCGACCCAGCCAACCCCACCGTCACCGTGTTTGCCATGCCCGCAGTCATCACCACCCCCGGTGGCATCCCCAAAGCGGTCACGGCAACCACTTGCCACGACATCACCTTCAACGCGGAACTGGAACGCGCCTACTGCGCCGGCGTCACGGACACCCAAATCTGGGACATCAGCGACCCCGCCAACCCTGAAATCATCCAAGTCATTGACTACCCGCTCGTCAACATCCACCACGGCGTGTGGGATGCTCGTGGCGGCGACCTCCTCATCCTTGGCGATGAATTTGCAGGAGCAGCCGCTGGTCCCATGTGCAGCACCACCGTGGACTACCCAACCAGTGCCCTCTGGTTCTTCGACATCAGTGACATCGAAAACCCCGTGCCCGTGGATTACTTCCAAGTGGAATGGGACAGCGTCCTCGACGGCAACGAAGGAAGCCCAGATCTCGACCTCTGCACCACCCACTTCGGCACCCTCGTCGAAGGGCATGAAATGATGGTCATGGGATGGTACGCAGCCGGTTCCGTTCTCCTGGACTTCTCCGGCGTGGACAACACCCCCCTCATCGGCGGTGTGAACCAAGTGGCTCACTACTACCCTGGCGACTCCAACACGTGGGAAGCCCGGGAATACAAGGGTCACATCTATACCGGCGACACCATTCGCGGCATGGACGTCCTGAAGCTCGTCTAATCTGGAACCCATTGGGTTTCGGTCAACCTTTTTCCTTTCCCCTCATCCCCTCTTTTGTGACCATTCGAATCGTCCAAGCCAAGTTTGCTGAGGAACACAAAGACCGCGTCATGAACGCCTTGGAGGAAGCCGAGAAAGCCTTCCCGAAAATTCCTGGCGTGGTGGGTTTCCAATGCGGCGCTGCTTCGGAAGACAACGACGAATACGACCTCGCGTTCCTCGTGGAATTTGACGCCTTCGAAGACGTGGAAGGGTACCTTGCAAGCAAGGTCCACGAGGACTTTGCCAACAAGCACCTGCGCCCCTTCGCCACCGTTGTTGCGCGCAACTACGAAATTTAAGCGTCCGACACGTCCGCGTCGTAGATGAAGTACGGCTCGCGGTGCATGCCGTGCGCTTCGTACGCCGCCTGGGCGGGGTTGTTGTGGTGGACGTACAAACGAATCTTCCGAACGTCTCCTTGGCGCCTCGCGGCGTCATGGACTGCCTCGTACAACTGTGTGTACATGCCGCGCCTTCGATGGTCTGGGTGCACGTACACGCCTTGGATCCACCAGTACCACCCGTTGCGCCAATCGCTCCATTCGTACGTGACGAACAGGGACGCAATGATTTCGTGGTCGTCCTCGAGGACAAAGTACCGTGCTTTTCGGGGGTCGTCCAATGCGGCCTTGATGGCGTTGCTGACGTCCGCCTTCTCCGGTGTGAGGCCTTCTGATTCCATGGCGAGCGCCATACAGTACTCCACGAGTGTGCCGTGGTCGCGGAGTTCCGCGTCCCGGATGATCATGGGCTCACCAGTGGTGCAAGGAATTGCCCCGTGTAGCTTTCCGGGACGGCTGCAACCGTTTCCGGCGTTCCT
>JBMZMP010000120.1:0-3865 GCA_049619235.1 Thermoplasmatota archaeon | reverse complement strand
CATATGGCAAAGCGAAACCGGCTGACCAATAATTCGGACGAAACAGACATCTCATCTCTATTGTCGGGCGACGTTATTTTTTCAATTCCCTTTTTTCAGCGCGCGTACAAATGGAAACCTGCGCGGCTTAAACAGCTAAATGAGGACATTTTGACTCTTGTGGATGAGGCCTCCGAGTTTCATTTCTTGGGTGCCGTAATTATGCACGGGCGCAGTAGCAATCCTTCTGACCCGAAGGTGTTTGACGTAATTGATGGCCAACAACGCGTTACAACTTTGTACCTATACCTTGCGGCCACCGTGAAGACATTGGCAGATCTGGGAGAGGTTGACGAAGCCGTTGGCCTTCTGTACAAATATCTTGTCGTTCCTCGAGATACTTCACTTCCATCCAATTTGAAGCTCCACTCATGTAGAGAGGATCGCGCACAACTAAATCTGGTCATGCGAGACGTGGTCCATTCTCCCGCAATCAAGGAAAAGCTTGGTTCATTCAAACCAAAGTTCTTGCCCTCTTCTGGCAACGAAACCGGGACTCTTAGAAACAACTACAAGAGCGCTCTTAGATTCCTAAAGACCCAAAATTCGCAAGGGGGAATCGCACGCGTCCGCGACTCTTACCAGGCTTTGCTCGAGAACATGAGCATGGTCCAAATTGATGTATGGGACCCCACCAATGGACCCAAGATTTTCGATAGTCTAAATTCGCGACAGGAACCGATGACCATCGGAGATTTGGTTAGAAATGAAGTGTTCGCCAAAGTGGCAGCTGAACATCCGGAGGTGATCGAGCAAATTGATCAAAACCACTGGCAACCATTCTACAAGAAATTCCAAGTGAGCAATCAAAACTTGTTTGACGCCTACTTTTTCCCTTACGGTTTAGTCTTAAATTCGAACCTAAAGAAGTCAGAAGTTTACTCGCACTTGCGCGAAGAGTGGAATTCAATCGATGATCCGGCCCACATAATCGAGGAACTTGCCCGATATCAAGACGCGTTTATTGACTTGGCAACGGGGCAAAATACTCAGAGGCACGGTAGCAAAATGAAAGATTGCCTCCGCAGGTTTTATGATCTAGGTGCCCCCAGCTCAACATATCCGTTTCTAATGCAACTCAGCCAGGGAGTTAAAGAAGGGGTCATTTCGGAAAAGAGCGCTATTGAGACACTTTCAGTGATTGAATCTTTCCTTGTGAGGCGGGCGGTCTGTGGCCATGAGCCCACTGGACTGCATGCGGTTTTCAAAAAACTCTGGAGCGATTGCGGCGACAAAAAGACCGGTACGGAGGTAGAAGCCGCAATTCGGAAACACAAAACAGTAGTTTGGCCAAATGATGATGAATTCGCCCATGCAATCAGCACTCGTCCCGTCTATGGCGCATCTATCTGCAATTTCCTACTCCGTGAGTATGACCGCTCCCTGGGTGGGGACATTCCTGTAGATATTCCTTGGATCGAGCATGTTTTGCCTCAAACGTTGTCGAAGCAATGGGAGGAAAAATTTCCCAAGGAGGAGCATGTAAAATTGAAAGACACGCTGGCAAACTTGGTGCCCCTCTCGAAACAAATGAACACAGGTCTAGGAAATGGCCCCTACGAGAAGAAGCAAAGCGCGTACAAGGAGGATTCCATGTACAAAACTTCGCGAAAATTTGCGGAGTCGTACAATGATTGGGATTTGGACGCAATGAAAGCTAGGGGCACTGAACTTCGCCTATGGGCCTTGAAGCGTTGGCAGACTTGAGAAGGGCTAATTTCCTCTTCAAACGCTTGCAATCTGCCGATAGCTGCAAGATTGCGTTCTAGCCGTTAGTTGGGCGAGAAGCCAACACCTTCAAACGCCCTTCCTCCGTCAACCAAGTATGTCAGACCGCCCGATTCGTGTCTTGGTAGCCAAACCCGGCCTTGATGGCCATGACCGTGGAGCGAAAGTCGTTGCCCGTGCCCTCCGTGACGCGGGGTATGAAGTGATTTACACGGGGCTTCGCCAGACGCCGCAGCAAATCGTGGACGCGGCCATCCAAGAAGACGTGGAACTGGTCGGGCTCTCCTGCCTCAGCGGTGCCCACAACACGTTGTTCCCCAAAATCAAGGAACTCCTCGTCGCAGAAGGCGCGGATGACATTGTGGTATTTGGCGGCGGCATCATTCCTGATGACGACGCGGAAATGCTGAAGGGGAAGGGCATCGAGGCCATTTTTGGCCCCGGCACGGACACCCGTGAAATCAGCAAATTCATCGCGGAACACCCCCGCTTCGCCGCTCGCCACGAATGAACCTCGTCGAAGGCGTCCTGGAAGGAAAACGCCGCGCCGTCGCCCGGCTTCTCACCTACGTGGAGTCGGACCACCCAGAAGCCAGTGACATTCTTCGTGAATTGCACCCGCACATGGGCAAAGCACACGTCATCGGCATCACCGGGTCCCCCGGGACCGGAAAATCGACGCTGACGGACAAACTCATTCAATTCTACCGCCGCCAAGGCAAAACCGTCGGCGTCATCGCCGTCGACCCCTCCTCTCCGTTCACTGGCGGCGCCATTCTCGGCGACCGCATCCGCATGCAAAGCGTCACCAACGACCCAGATGTCTTCATTCGAAGCATGGGCACCCGTGGCGCGCTGGGAGGTCTCAGCACCTACACCGCAGACGCCGTGAAAGTGCTCGACGCAGCTGGCAAGGACGTCATCATCGTGGAAACGGTGGGCGTTGGGCAAGCGGAAGTGGACATCATCCGCATGGCAGACACCGTCTGCGTCGTGCTCGTACCAGGGTACGGAGACGATGTACAAGCGGTGAAAGCAGGCGTCATGGAAATCGCAGACGTCTTCGTCATCAACAAATCCGATCTAGACGGCGCCGACAAAGTGGTCGGGGAAGTGGAAGCGATGATGATGCTTGGCCACCCGGACACGGACGTTTTCTGGTGGCAACCCATTTGCCGCACCACCGCCGAACGCGCCATTGGCGTGCCGGAACTGGCGGAGCAAATCGCTGCCCACGCCGCATGGAGCCAAAAGCACGGCCAATGGACGGAGCGACGCCACAGACGCCTCCGCACCCAGGTCCGTGACTTGCTGGAAAACGACGTGTCCAGGTTCGCGTTCACTCGTGGCGACAAACCGAAGCCTGCCTTTGAAAAATGGTTTGAAGAGGCGGAAAAGGGGCAACTCGCGCCACAAGATGTGGCCGCGAAGATTTTGGAAGCGTACCGAGCCTAACTACCGTAGTGGGGGTCGTAGTTGGGGTTGCCACGCATCACGGGCGCACGGCTTTGGATGTCTTCGATTTCTTCGTCCGTGTAGTCGCCGACCAGGATGATGAATGCGTCACCGTCGTTTGGCGTGTTGTCCAAGGCGCCAACGTCCACGCTGCGCCATTCGGATTTTTGCTCGCTCCACTCTTGGAAGTACACGCGGACGGTGCCTTCGTGGCGGCCCTCCATCACGTTGGTGCTTCCAAGGGTGACGCCGTTGTTGTCCACGTCTGCGTCCAAGTAGTCGAACGCTTCGTTCATGGACACACACAGGCGCGCCGGGGAGGGGTGGAAGTGGTACACGCCGTCGTTGCCGTGGATGTGGGTGCCTTGGCTTTCCTCATCCGTGGAGTGTTGCGGGCTGGTGTATTCGCTGCTGGTGAAGGGGACGCGTTCGCCGTCCACCCAGATGCTGTATGCGGCGTGCCAGTGGTTGCTGGAGTTGCCGCACTCGTCAGAAGTTGCTTGATTGAGAACCATCGCTCCAATGACGACGCCGAGCACGAGGACGACGACGCCAGGGAGGACCCATTGGTTTGCCATGTCTCCCTCTATGGGTCCCGGAATAAATGATTTCAGTTCCCATTTTGGCCGAGCGGCGGATTCAG
>JBMZMP010000119.1:3637-3910 GCA_049619235.1 Thermoplasmatota archaeon | reverse complement strand
CCGGCGGCGTCCGTGTTGTTGTTCCAAGGATCAGTGAAGTAGTACCACTCCTCGAGGCTGGTGAAGTTCTCGGAGTCCCGGATGATGCCGTCTCCAGCTGGGCGCCCGTTCCGGGTCCCGCCTTGGTAGTCGTAGCCATCCCGATCCATGTCGCTGTCACTGTCAACGCCTCTTGGATTTGGCAGAATTTCACCTGTGTCCGAGTCCTTCTTGGCAAAGAACACCTCCCAGCCGTCCGGCATGACGTCGCAATCCGTGTCCGGGCTGAGGGGA
>JBMZMP010000119.1:0-3627 GCA_049619235.1 Thermoplasmatota archaeon | reverse complement strand
ATTGGTGTTGTTTTGGTACTCGTGGAGGTTTGTGAATGCGATGTATTGTTGGAACACGGTGTAGTCTTCGCGTACCCACCGGTTCTCGGGGGATGCGCGGATGCTGGCGGCGATGCCACCCTCGCCATCCGGTTTGCCCCAAATGATGACGCCGTCACGGTCCAAGTCTTGGTTGGCATCGTCGGGGTCGCATGGCCGCAGCATGAACTTGACTTCCCAGCCGTCGGGAAGGCCATCGGAATCGGTGTCGTCGTCAACCGGATCCGTCCCAGAGGCTTCGCCTTGTGGACCCGTGCAACCGTAGTCGGAGCCCGCGGGGGGTACAATTTCTTGGCCGTCGAACAAGTTGTCGCCGTCGCTGTCCCCGTCGAGAATGTTCACGATGCCGTCCTTGTCAGGGTCTCCGAATGGGCCCATTTGTTCAATGATGACGCTCGCGTCTGCAGTGGGGAAATTCACTTTGATGAGACTTGGCACGATGCCTTGGTTCTCAAGTTGGGCTTTCCCGGTCGCTTGGCGGGAAGCCCAGAAGAGCCACTCTGAGCCATCGTCAATTTGGTCAGAATCGGAGTCAAACAGGTGTGCAACGGTGAAGGTCACGAAAATTTCGTCGCCGTCCGTGAGGCCGTCCCCGTCTGTGTCCTTGGTGAGGGGGTTGGTTCCGTACAGGTCGATTTCATCACCATCGGTGAGACCGTCCCCGTCCGTGTCGCTTCGGAAGGGGTTGGTTCCGAACGTGCGTTCTCGACCGTCTCCAAGGCCGTCGCCATCCACGTCGGCGGCGAGCGGGTCAGTGCTTTGTTCGTAAATGGTGAGTCGCATTTCGTATTCGCCGCGGTTGTCGAGCCCATCGGCGTCTGGGTCTGTGCTGCCGTCAGCGAAGTCGTTGGGGTCGAGTCCAAAGTCCACTTCCCAACCGTCTGGCATGCCGTCGGCGTCGGAGTCAGCAATCAACGGGTGGGTTTTGCGTGCGAATTCAATCACGTTTGGCAGACCGTCCAAATCTGGGTCGCTGAAACGGTCGTTCGCATTTGTCGGATTGAGTTTGTACTCCACTTCCCAGTCGTCATCCATGGTGTCCAAGTCGGTGTCCTTGGAGGCGGGGTTGGTGCCGTATTGTTTGACTTCCAATCCGTCGTTGAGGTTGTCCCCGTCCGTGTCCAACACGTTGGGGTTGCTGCCGGCTTCGAATTCCTCCCTGTGGGTCAAACCGTCGCCATCCGTGTCTTCTCCTTCACCACTTGGGGTCAAGGGGTCGAGGCCGAAGTTGTATTCCCATGCGTCGGGCAGGTCGTCACCATCCGTATCTGGCAGGTGGGGATTGAGCCCAATCTTGGGGTCAAACAATGCGTCAAAGCCGCGCTGAGAGAGCAAATCGACGGATGCTTCGTATTCTTCCCGGTTCGTCAAGCCGTCCCGATCAGCATCCTCTGCGCCATCATCTGCAAAATTGGGGTTCAAGCCAAAGTTGCGTTCCCAGGCATCCGGCATCCCGTCATTATCGGAATCGGAGAACAACCGGTTCGTGGAGAGAATCAGGTTTTCTTGCACGTCAGGAATTGCGTCGCCGTCTTGGTCGTTCACGCGGAGCTTTTCGTCCACGGCGCTTTCGTCGTAGCGAAGTGTTCGCTGATCGCGCACGTCGTCGTTGCCGATGCTCACAAGCACGGCCGCGGTGACGCTGGCGGCAATCAGAAGAGCGAACACGCTGAGTGCGACAATGGTCCACTTGGACCCACCATTCCAACCCATAATCTAAGCCCCATCCTCCCTGTTACTGAAGAACCTTTTTCTCGCAAGTCCGGCCAATAATAATAGCGGCAATGGAGCGGGCGGGGTTTCCCGGGTGGCCACGTCGGACGCGGAACCACTGCTTTCGTTGGTAACTTGGGTTGTGGAAACCTGGATGCTGCCCACGTTGAGCGTCCGTTGACCGACGCCGTCGCTTAGCACAAGCTGCACCTGGTAGCTACCTTCAGCGAGCTGCGCGGTGCTTCCGCGGACCAGCCAAACGGGGCCGTCGATGCGGGTTCGATCGGTGAAGCTATTGATGCGTCCTTCCGGGTCCACCCAGCGACCTTCCACGATGGTTTCGTGGGCGAGTCTGACTTGAATCTCTGTGTTTTCGCCTTGCAAAAGTTGCGTGCCACGGAGCGCTGCCGTGGTTTGCAGACTGACACCGGTTTGGCCAACCGAGTATTCGGGGCTGGTCCAGGTGTGTCCTGCTGCGTCTTCCAGGACGAGCCGGAATTGGGTGATGCCCGAGGGAAGTTCTTCGAATCGAGTGCTCGTTGTTGGCAGCTCAGCCTGTGCGACCCACTCTCCGGCTAGGACTTCAACTCGCAAGCTTTCGATGTGACCGTGTTCTTCTTGGATGTCGCTCCAGCGGACGATGCCCAATTCGGGAAGCCATTGCAGCCCGGCCAGGGTGGGCGTGTCGAGGTCCAGCTGGTAGTCAAACGTGAACAACTGGGAGGTCTTGCCATTTTCTTCAGCGTAGGCTCGCAACACGTGCGTTCCGGGGGGGATGTCGGCGCCGGCTTGGAATGGCCCACCATCAATGCTCATACGCACGTCGCCCAGGGAGGCGTTCAGAGTGGGCGTTGCGGTGAACCAACCGTTGGTTTTTGGCCCTTCCAATTGCATGGTGACGCCATGCAGTCTGGTGTCAACGGTGGGGCTTTTCCAGTTGGCAACGGCAAAGGTTTTGCTTTTCCCTGCCCCATCATCGCAGGTGACGGTGGCGGCGTAGTCAGTGCCTGGAGAGACGATTCTCTCGTACAGGTGCTGGTCCACGGTACTGGTGACGTCCGCGTCTGAACTGGTGCACGTTGCGGGTTCCGTGGTCGTGAATTGAATCACTGCTTGATCGGGTTGATTGGCAATCCACTGGAACGATTGAAGCGAGGGTGCTTGCAGGTTGACAGTGAACGATCCTGTTTCCGTGAGTTTGTTCCCGGCTTGATCTTCGATGCTTGCCACCCAATGGTGTTTGCCTTCAGTGAGGCCGTCAACTCGCGTGCGCGAGAAACTGAGTTCGGCCACTGAAGGCACCAAGACCCCATCCAGCGTCAAACGGTGCGTGCTAGGTGCGATGCCCGAGTGTTCGTCACGGAAGCCCCAGCCGATGTTGGCCGCGGTACCGGCGAACACGACGCCTTCTTGGGGAGTGTGTGACCCCACAACATGCGGGGGTTCATGGTCAACCATGACCGGGTTGCCCAGCTCGTGGGTGGCCCCGTCAACGGTTGCGCGGAACTGAATCAATGCACCGTTGGGGAACCCTCTCAGATCCACGGGAACAGATGCAAGATTGGTGAGGGAGTCCAAAGGACCTTCAAGCGTGGCAAGGGTTTGCCAGTCTCCGGTTGAGCGCGCCTCAATTGAAATGGGTACGACCCCTGAACCGCTTGGTTTCGCGTAGGCGACTTCCACGGTCGGGATGCTGGTGACAGCGAACCGGTCTTGGGGACGAGTGATCAACACCACGGGGTCTCCCCAGGCAAGCGCTCCGACCCACCCGGAAGCAGTGGCCACGAAGAGTTGCCCCTCGAATGAAAGGTCGTGAATCGTCCTGGCGTAGGTGGCCACGGAGCCGTCCGCGGCGTGGATGAGACCATCAAAGCT
>JBMZMP010000118.1:0-3910 GCA_049619235.1 Thermoplasmatota archaeon | reverse complement strand
GGGTTTGCCATCCCCTTGCTCCCGGCCATCCTGTTTGGCCTTGGGTGGTTCTGGTACACCAACCGCGTGCACCGGGACCGCTTTGCAGCCATGGACGCCTGAGCCTACAACCAGTACAGCAACAAACCGAGGCCCAACGGGTTCAGGATGTTGTCACTGACGGGAATGGGCACTGGGCCGATGAAGTCAATGAAGACAAACATGACCCCACAGGCCAGCGCCACCGGCAGGGAGACAAACGGAAGCGCCACGGCGACCGCCACGACGAAGCCGGCCACGGATCCCAGGTAGGATTTGTCGGCGTTGTGGAACCATTTTCTTTGGCCCCATCGCTTGCCAACCAATGCGCTCGCTGCGTCCGCGAAGACGGTGACTGCAATCATGGCCAGGACGAGGGGCACGCGGGTCCGCCACTGTAACGGGTCCAGGGTCAATGTCAACGCCGCCAAGCCAAGCGCGATGGCGATGTAGTAATGGGCGCCAAAGGAACCGGCTTCTTTTTTCCGCAGGGACGACAGAATTACTGATTTGAACGGGTAGCTCAATTCGGGGAATCGCAGCCGCACCATTTCCATGGGCGCAAGGATCAACAGGAGCCCAAGGAGCATCACCATGGAGAACACGTGTCCCGCTGGGAGGACGCCTTCGGCGACCACGGCTTGCATGTTGCTGGTAGCGATGCCTGCGGGCAAAATGGCGGCGAGGCCCTTTAGCAGGAAATATCCGAGGAACAAGTAAAACGCGAGGAAGAGCCCCATGAGGAGGTGGGGCGTTTTCCGCCGGGCTTCAGGGTCTGCTTCGAATTGTGCCATGCGGCGGAACGCGGCGAGGCGTTCCTCCGGCACCAGTTCCAGCAGCAACGGTTCCATTCGTGCCCCGAATTGTTCCGTGAATCGAGTGATTTTCTCCTTGTACCGACCAAGGGTGAACGTGTACGCGTTCACCAGCGCGAGGATTCCGACGACGGCCAAGAAGGGACCGAAGGGGTTCGGAAACACTGTGAGGCCATTCCAGGCAAACAAGGCGACCAAGCCAACCATGCAGAGGCTCGCAGAGAACGCGCTCCAGCGGTCTTCGAGACGGGCACGGAACCCACGGACGGTGAACCAAATCGTTTCCAGGGTGTACAAGACGAGGAGGCAAGTAAGAATCCATGCGGAGGCCAGGCCGATGGTGTCGCCCGCGAAATCGGTCATGGCGCCACCTTACAAGTTTTGGTCACAGTAACCACTGGTGCCCCCTTCGGGAGTGAGTCTCGTGGCCAGCCAAATGCCGACCGGGGTGACCACCAAACAAGCGATGCCCCAGTAGACGCCAGTGCTGACCAAGCCCAAGCCAACGATGCCCACGGTGACACTGGTAAGGACCAAGACGATGGCGCCGAATTTGCGCAGGAAGTCCTTCCACGTTCGTTGCTTCATGAAAAAAGGGCCGGGACCGGGATTCGAACCCGGGCCGAGGGAACCACAATCCCTCGTGCTTACCAGCTACACTATCCCAGCCAGTCAGGAGTTCCAAGGAACTCTCAACATTTCGCGCCGACTTGGGTTTCCTTTATCACCGTTTTGATTGCAAAGGAGGAAAATGGCTCAGCCTGTGAGGCCAAATCGGGTCAATTCCGCTTCGGGGAGCGTGTTCCATGCGTCGCCCATGTAGTAGCGCACGTGGTTGTGGTCCCGTTCCTTGTCGATGAGGCCTTGGGAGCAGAGCCGTTGGATGTGCCAGCTCACAGTGCTCGGGGCGATGCCGAATTGGCCACTCAGTTCCTTTTGCACCACGCCAGGGTTGCGCAGTACATGGACCGCAATGGCGGCGGTGGTGTCGTTGCGGAGGGTACTCACGGCTTCTTTTCGGGTGCTGCTGTATTGGCCGCTTTGCCGGTCGAAGAAACGAGCGTACCGACCATCTTTCACGCGAGTGACGAAGTCGTTCTTCTCGAGGACTCGTAGGTGGTAGTTGAGTGTGCTCTGGCCGAAGCTGAGCCGTTGCAGGAGGTCGTTGAAGTGCATGCCTGGTTCCGCTTTGACGAGGTTGTACACTTCGGCGCGGCCGGGGTGTTCTAGGACTTCTTGGCCATGCACGCGGGCATATCCTGCCACGAGGCCGATGCCTGCGCCGGAGAGCCATTTGAAGCCGCCTGTGACCCAGCCGCCGATGGCAACCAGGATGGCGCCGAGTCCGATGGCGGCCACGGTCCAGTCGTAGTCGTGGCTGGCTTGGGCGTACCGCACTTTGGTGATGTCGCCTTCGCCACGGGTTGTTCCTTGCAGTTGCGAGGAGGAGGTGTCGAATTGGAGTTTGCCGGCAAGGTCGAGGTCGTGACCGACCAGCACGTGGGTTTCATCGCCCACGTGGACGGTTCCGGTGGCGTCGGGGAATGCCACGGTGCCCAGGACGTCCACGTCCACTTGTTCACTGTAGATGTGGACGGGGAGATCGCGGACTTGGAATTGCAGGTTTGCGCGACTGAGATCGAGGAGGAAGTATTCGAAGACGTATTCGTCGTGGCTTCCGCCTCCGGTCCATGTGCGGCTGAGGGGGTTGTAGATTTGGCCGGGGTGTTGTTCCACGCGTTCGTTGGCAACGTATTCTTCCCCGGCAAGGTACAGTTTGGCGTTTCCGAGGAAGATGGTTCCAGATTCCACTTGGACGGCTGCGTCCGTTGCGCGAGTGGTGAGTTGTCCTCCGCGAATGGCGTGCACGAAGGGTTTGGCGTCGTATCCGTCCAACGTGAATTCCACGTCGGGTTGGGATTCGTGGCTGACCACTTTGGAGGCGCCAAGGACACCAATGTGCAAGGGCGCTTGTTGGTTGCCTTGGTCGAGTCGGACGGTGGCGTCGGTTGCAAGGAGTTGGAATTCGGGGAGCCGATCCAGTTGCAGTGCTTGGTTTGCGAGTGGGATGTGCTTTTCTTGCACGGTTTGGGTCCACTTGACGCCCAGTTCCGGTTCGGAGGGGCTGATGTACCCGGTGGCGCGTTGGATGACTCGGGTCAGCGTGCCTTCTTCCACGAAGAGGTACCCGCCGAGTTGGCCGTTGGTGCCGTGGACGTACAGGTCCGCGTCTGAGGCGGTCACTGCGCGACTTCCTTCCACGGCCACGGGCAATGCGTGTTCAAACGAATACGAGCCCATTTCGGCCATGGCGGGTGCCGCCAAAAGCAAAATTGCCACCAGTCCAACCCCTTTCATCAAACCAAACCCGAGTTCAAGGTTTTTAGCCTTAGTGGCGGCTTTGGCGAATTTCCTCCCAATTCCGGGGCCGGCAACACTTGCCTGCACGGCCGACCCGATTGCCTAGAAAATCACTCGCTTGGCTCCTGCAAGCCGCGTTCCCGAAAGACTGGGCGTGCGGCGGGGCCGGCGGGGATGGCCGGGTGTGGCAACAGCAGCGCTTCGAGGGGTGCGCCGCGCCGTGGCGGAAGCCCAGCTTCCAGGCCCAGCAAGTATCGTCCGCTGTGGCTTGCCATACGAAGCAAGTCTTCCTCCGCAATCCCCTGGCTTTGCAGGAGTGCCAGTTCCTGCAGCAAATTGCCGTCGGCGAGCATGCCGTTGTCGGTCCCGATGGCCACCGTGGCACCGGCTTGCAGCAATTCCTTGGCGGGGGTTTTGAGGCCGAAGTACCGATTGCTTCGTGGGCACAATACGACGGGGACGTCGGCGTCGGCAAGGGCTTGAAAGTCTGCCGCGGTGCCTTGGCACATGTGGACCACGAAGTCCGGCTCCAGTGCAAGCACCGCGTCCATGTCGTCTCGTTGGTCTTCTGACACGTGAATGGCGAAGGGTTTGCCATGTACATTTGCGGCACTTCGGGCCGCATCCAGTGTTCCCGAATCAAGGTCCCGCATGCCAGAGAGTCCGATGCCGTCAGCTGTTTCGGCGAGGAGATCCCAGTACGTTTCTCCCGTCGG
>JBMZMP010000117.1:3723-3953 GCA_049619235.1 Thermoplasmatota archaeon | reverse complement strand
GCACAAGCAGATGCGCCTATAGGTGGCACCTTCGTGGTGCGCTCGTGGAAACCAAGACGCTCGGCAAATCCCTGTGGCGCATCTGGCCTTTTGTCAAACCATACAAGGCGCGCATCGCCGTGGGCCTCATCACGAACGGCTTCGCCCGGTTGTTTGACTTGTTGCCCTTGGTGCTGATTGGTTTCCTCGTGGACAAGTTGCAAGGCACCGCCGTTGCAGACATTCCCCTC
>JBMZMP010000117.1:1934-3713 GCA_049619235.1 Thermoplasmatota archaeon | reverse complement strand
TTCCAAACTGCGAGTGATTACGCATGGGACACATTGGCGCAGAAGGTTCGCCATGACTTGCGAGTGAAGCTCTATGATCACCTGCAGACCCAGGACATCCGGTTCTTCGAGGACAGGCAAACCGGGGACCTCATGTCGGTGCTCAGCAGCGACGTGGACAACCTTGAGAATTTCCTTGCCGACGCAACCACCAGCATCGTCCGCTTGGTCGTGACGTTCCTCGGCGTGGCAGCGATTCTGGTGTGGATGGATTGGCGCCTCGCAGCACTCTTGTTTGCCCCACTGCCCCTAGCCGTGTTTGCAGTTCGCTTCTTTGCCACCCGGGTCCAACCCCAGTACCGCAAGACGAGGCAAGCGGTGGGTGCCATGAACAGCATCCTCGAGAACAACATCCAAGGGATGGGCGTCATCCAAGCCTACACGGCGCAGGCACAACAGGCGGCCCGGATTCATGAGCAAAGCAGTGAGTACCGGGACGCGGCCATTTCCGCAGCTGGCAGTCGTGCTCGGTTCGTTCCCATGCTCTACGGGGTTGCCGGGTTGGCATTCGCGGCCCTCATCGCAGGCGGTGGCTACCTGACGCTTCGGCCAGACGGCCCAAGCATTGGGCAATACGTGGCATTCATCTTGTTTGCTACGAGGCTCGTGATGCCGTTGTTCATTCTGGGGATGCTGATGAATCAAATCCAGCGGAGCGAAGCAAGCGCTGTCCGCATCATGGACGTCTTGGACGTGGAACCAGCCATCCAAGATGCGCCGGACGCAAAGCCCCTTGGCCATGAGCCAAGAGAAATTTCATTCCGAGATGTGGACTTCTCTTACCCCGGTCGAGACAACGTGCTCAATGGCATCGACTTGACCGTCCAGCAAGGGCACGTCCTTGGCGTGGTGGGGCACACGGGTGCCGGGAAATCCACGATTCTCAAATTGCTCCTGCGATACTACGCGCCAAAGGCCGGCACGGTGGCCATCGACGGCGTGCCACTGCAGGACTTGCAATTGGATGGGTTCCGGAAGCACGTTGGGTACGTGAGCCAGGAGCCGTTCTTGTTCAGTGGAACCGTCGCCGAGAACATCATGCTTGGGAGCCCCGACGCTTCCCGTGCCGAAGTCCAGGAGGCCGCCCGAATTGCCGGGGCCGACGAATTCATTCGGGACCTTCCCGAGGACTACGACACCGTGGTTGGGGAACGGGGCATGAAACTGAGCGGCGGCCAGCGGCAACGGGTGAACCTTGCACGGGCCATTCTCCGAAACCCCGCGGTACTCATCCTGGACGAAGCGACCAGCGCCATCGACACCCGGACCGAGGAACTGATTCAGCAAAACTTGCACGAGTACCGCAAAGGCCGCATCACCATCGCCGTTGCACACCGACTAAGCACCATCCGAAAGGCAAACGAGATCTTGGTGATGGTGGACGGCTGCGTGGTGGAACGCGGCGACCACGACTTCCTCGTCGGGAAGGGTGGTGTCTACGCGGACCTTTGGAACGTGCAAAGCGGCAACAACTAAACCCTTGGAGAACAAACGCTTGCCATGAAGGGCCTACAACCAGGCGACCAGTTTCCAAGTTTCAAGCTCCCCGATCACAATGGCAACCAAAGGTCCCTCGAGGACTGGCCAGGGCTCCGAGTGGTGTACTTCTACCCGGCAGACGAAACGCCGGGCTGCACCAAGCAGGCTTGTTCCTTCCGGGACAACTACGAAGCGTTCACGGATGCCGGTGCCACCGTGATTGGCATCAGCGACGACTCCATTGCAACCCACGCGAAGTTC
>JBMZMP010000117.1:0-1924 GCA_049619235.1 Thermoplasmatota archaeon | reverse complement strand
GCTGTTGAGCGACGAAGGCGGCGCATTCCGCAAACACATTGGGGTCCCCACCTCGCTTGGTATTCTCCCCGGACGTGTCACGTATGTGCTGGATGCTGATGGCTTCGTGCGTCACGTCTACAGCAGTCAATTGTCGGCCACGAAACACATCCCGGAAGCGTTGCGAGCCATCCAAGCACTCAAGGCCTAAACGGGCTCCCCGCACCATGGACAAGCGACTGGTCCGCCTCGGGTACGGACTGCTCATTCCCGCCAGCCTCATTTTCGGCATCAAAGCGCTCCTGTTGGTTTTCGCGGCAGGGGACCGCATTCCCGGATTCGCATTTGCCATCGCGGGCATCCTCAGTGGCCTCGGAATGGTGGCGTTGCTGTTTGGGTTTGTCAAATCACCCCACTTCACCCAAGCCGCCGTCGCCATGCTTGTGGCATTCACGGGGCACTGGATCGTGGCTCGGTTCGTGAGCGAAGATCTTGGCGGCGCCATGGTGTACCTGGGGACTGGGTTTGCGGCCAGCATTCGCACGCCTTGGGCTGCAAGCATGGGCGTCATGGCAGGCCTTGGTGCCATCCTCCGAAGCCAACCCCAACTGGGTCCGCTTCCACAGATTTTGATTGCCATCGGTGCCCTTGGGACCGCAGCGGCCCTCTACAGAAACCTGGATTGAAAAAAGAGGATTTCACGCGCCCATCTCGTGGTGGGTGCGTGGGGCTCCAATGGGCCTAGTGTGCGGACCAGCGTCCCGAGATTGACTCCACAAGGCTACGTGCCGGTTGGACGAAGAGGGGTACTGGTTCAGGTTCCGCGAACCCGGTGCCGAAGCACAAGGGTGCATTGGGGGTGAAAGGACAAAAAGGGATGGGTTCCGGCCACGGCTGGCTTAGTCGCGGATGCCCTCTTCACACACCATGGCAACTGCTTCTCCTTCTGGCAGGTGCGGGCTGTCGATGAGGCGGCAGATGCGCTTTCCGCCCTTGGACTTGCGGAGGTAGATGCGGAACGTGCTGGTGTGGCCGACGATGTGGCCGCCGATGGCGCGGGTGGGGTCGCCGAAGAACGCGTCTGGCTTGGCACTCACTTGGTTGGTCACGATGACCGCGGCGTTGTTGAGTTGCGCCAGTTTTTGCAGGGCGTGCATGTGCTTGTTGAGCCGTTGTTGCCGCTCGGCGAGGGTGCCACGGCCAACGAATTCGGCACGGAAGTGGGCCGTGAGGCTGTCTACGACGATGACACGCACGGGGAATTGCTTGCAGACTTCCTGGGCTTTTTCTGCGAGCATCATTTGGTGGTTGCTGTTGAACGCACGGGCCACGTGGATCTTGGAGAGTGCTTCTTCAGGGTCCATGCCGTTGGCTTCTGCCATCTGCTTGATGCGTTCAGGGCGGAACGTGTTCTCAGTGTCGATGAACAACGCGTGCCCGTCCATGCCTCCGTCCGCTTTGGAGCGTTGCACGTTGACTGCGAGTTGGTGAGCGAATTGGGTTTTGCAGGAGCCGAATTCTCCGAAGAATTCCGTGATGCATTGGGTTTCCACGCCGCCACCCATGAGTTCGTCGAAGGCCTTGGAGCCGGTGTGAATTTTGTTGACTGTGGTGCGGCGTTCTTGGATGACGAGGCCGGTTTCGAATCCGCCCACGTCGGCCAATTTGCGGGCCGCGTTGATGATTTTCTGGGCGACGCCTTCACCCACGTCGCATTTCTCGCTCAGTTCACTGGGGCTGCTGGTGGCGATGGCCATGAGGTCTTCGAAGCCAGCTTCTCGCAGTTTTTCGGCGGTTGCGGGCCCGACGCCGGGGAGATCGTCCACGGTCATCTCAATGACTTCTTCTTGGGCAGCCTCTGGGACGAGTGCATCCACGGGGTGGACGGCCGCTTCTTTGAAGCCAATGGCTTCCTTTGCGGCGGCAATGGTTTTCTCGCTGACGG
>JBMZMP010000116.1:0-3966 GCA_049619235.1 Thermoplasmatota archaeon | reverse complement strand
ACCCCCTCCTTGGGCAAATCTGTGCCCCGGAACTTCATTGATGAAGCACGCTGCCCAGCATGCGACAACCAAGGAATGGAATACAACACGGAAACCGTGGACTTGCCATACCTTGGCGAATCATTGGAGACCATGCTCCGGTGCCGCGAATGTGGCTTCCGGCACACGGATTTCATCCTCACCGACACCAAGGACCCCACGCGTTACAAATTGGTCATCAACGAAGAAGACGACATCATGATTCGCGTGGTGCGCAGCGCAAGCGGCACCATCCGCATCCCTGAATTGGGTGTGGAGATTGAACCCGGAGTGGCAAGCGACGCGTACATCAGCAACGTGGAAGGGGTCATGGTTCGCATCGAAAAAGTGCTCTTCCAACTCCTGCAGGACGCAGAAACAGAGGAAGCTGCGACGAAAATCCAAGACATGGTGGAATTCTTCGGCCGCATGCGCACCGGCACCGCGGACCCCGTGACCCTCATTCTTGAGGACCCCTTCGGAAATTCGGCCATTTTGTCTGAAAAAGCAGTGGTGGAAAAGTTGGATGAGAAAGAAGCAGCCCGCCTTCAAACGGGCATGCACATCATTCAGCAAGACGGCCCCGTCACCGCGGCCGATTCCGACTGATTGTGTCAGGTGGACTTTAGCACACCAAGCGTTGGCTCGTACACGAGTCCCTTGTCCATGAGGCGGTTGAGGGCTTCCTCAACTTCTTCAGAGTCGGAGCCCGCTTCTTGGAGAATGGCATCCCATTCGGCACCGCCGTCGCCTTCCAGCTTCATGACGATTTTCAGGATCTCATCATCAAGGGCGTCCTGGGCCGCGTCTGCTTCTGGAGCCGCGGCTTGCGTGGGCGGCGTCCATGCGGGTGCATCCGTTTGGGTGACCGGTTCGTCGTCGTCTCGGGCTTGCACTTCGTGCACTTGGATGGTGCCTCCGGGAAGGAGCCCTTCAAGCGCCGTTTTTGCCGCGTTGCGGAACCGGTTGGCATCCACGTCCACGTAGTGGTGTACGCTGATGAGTGCGCCATCGGCGTGCACTGCGGGTACGCCGGATGCGATGAGGCCGTCGGCGCTGCCGTCGGGGTTGGCTGCGGCCTTGGATTGGGCCGCGATGCGTTCGTTGGTGCGGCGCGCCGTGTCCAAAATCCATTGGTTGCGCGTGGCTTCGTCGGCCACGTGGAGGGATTCTGGGCGGATGCTGACAATCATGCTGCCCGGTTCTGGCTCGTACGTTCGGGCCTTTCCGGTCACGGCCACGAAGCAGGGCACTTCGAGGGAGCTGAGGGCGTCCATGGCTTCCTGTTGGTATTGGCCCGCGTACACCGTGAACACCCCGGTGGGGTCGCTGATGCGCGCGCGTAGGAGGTCGCCGGATTCGCCGACTGGTTCTACGGCGGTGCAGACGCCAACCACGTGGAGCCGGTTGATTTTGGCTCCAAGTGGGGACACCACGTAGCTGGGTGCCATGTCGCCTTCCCCTGGCAGGTGGACTTTGCTTGCGTTGTATTCTTCGGCAAACAAGCGGTGTGCTGGTTCACGGGAGATGGCCATTAGATTGCCTCCATTTCTTCGAGAAGTTCCGCGGCTGCTGCCTCCGCGTCTTCGACGCTTTCTTTGAGGGCGCGAGCAATGAACATGGGCCCGAAATCGTCGGTCCGGAGGAACCCTTCGGCAACGAACACGCGGCCGGTGAGCTTGTCCTGCAGTTGTCGGAGAATCAGTTCGTCTCCGTTTGGGAACGCGGCTTTTGCTTCATCCACGCAAGCTTCCAAGGTTTTCCCGAGAAGCGTTTCTGTGATGTCGCGGGTTGCGATGATGGTGACGCAGCCACTGCCGTCGTCCATGACGCCTTTGATGCGCAGGTCGGGTTGCATGCCTTGGCCGCCGGGGACCACGCGGTTGGTTTCCGGGTCTCGGAACACGAGTCCGCTGCCTGGGCGCACTTCGAGAAGCGTGGCGCGGATGGCTAGGTCTCCAACGTCGCCTTGGGCGAGGGCCTTGTGGAGGGGCCAGATGGTGGTTTTGTCCAATTCGTCCGCTTTTGCAAATTCCCCTTCGAATGGTTTGATGCTGGCGGATTTGTCGAAGTTCAGTTGGGGCATGCCGCGGAAGCTGCGGACGTAGGCACCTTCGATGGTGACGACGGCGTTTTCTTCGAGGTTGCAGTCGTCCCAGCACGTGAATTCAATTTTGCCGCTTTCGTCGGCGAAGTGGCCACTCCAGAGGGTTTTGGGGCTGCCTTGCACTTGGATTTCCCGCGTGTTGACGTCGAGGAATCGGCCTGTGATGCGGAAGCCTCGGTTGCCGTCTTGGAGGTCGGCGACTTGCTTGTCTTCCAGTTCGATGCCTTTGTCTTGGACGGCGTCGGCAGGTTTCTTGGTGATTTGGGTGCGGTCGCCGAAGTTGACTTGGATTTCGCCCCGGAATTCCTTGGTGTAGGCTCCTTTGACTTCGATGACGTCGCCGCGTTCGAGTCCTTCGAGGGCGCGCCAGCTGGTGTACCACTTGGTGCCGGTTTCGTCGCTGAGTTGGCCGACGTAGATGGTTTTCTCTTCGCCCCGTGCGTTGACGGTGCGGGTGCCCATGCTGAGGACGCGGGCGAGCACGTTGACGTTGCCTTGTGCGGGCAGTTGTGCGAGGGGCGTGTTGCCGCCGTCGGGGGTGACTGCGGGCGTGGTGGCTTCTCCGTGGTGTCGCAAGATCGTGTTGATGGCTTGCTCGGCGGGGACGCCGTATTCGAGGTATTTGTTCAGTTCTGCTTCGAGGTCTTCTCGGGTGACTTCGTTGCCAATTTTGTTTCCTAGCGCCTTGATGAGTGTCTCGAGATGAGGCGCGATTTCTTGCGTTTGCATGGTTTCACTGCGGCTGTTGTGTCTGGTTGGGTTGCCGCAAGTCCTTCAAGGTGGGTGGCACTTAAGGGGCCACGCGAAACAGGGGGGTCCTGTACCACCTTGGTTATCTATGGAAAACAGGAGGGGAAAGGAGTTTGGAGGGGGTGAATGGAACTACTTTCTTGCGAGGGCCAACGCCGCTAGGCCCACAAGTGCCAGGCCGGATGGGAAGGGGGTTTCTTGGCTGCTGGCCGCTGCGGAGCTACTTCCATCTTCGATGAAGTCCGCTTCGAACACGTTGATTTGGATTTCATGTCCGGCGCTGTCGGTGACTTTGAAGCTCTCGGTTCCTATTTGGAACGGTCCAAGTTCGGCACTTCCGAGAGATTCCAAAGTCACGGATCCGTGGCTGCCCACGGTCAGCGTGCGGGTTTCGCTTGCAAAGCTGAATGCTTCTACGAGGAACCAGTCTCCAGTGGTGGCGTTTTCGAGGCTGGATTCGATGCCGTCGTCTTCCAGGTCAAGGTTCCAGGGGCAGGGGTCTTCCTCTAGGCAACCCTCAGCAAGAGCGGCAGGCGCCATGAAGATGAGGAGAAGGGGAAGGAATCGTTTCATGCGCTGTCGGATGGTTCATCCGATTCTTCAGTGTCGCGTTCCGAGTCGCCGTCTCCATCGCCTTCATCGGCGTCCTTGTGGTCGCCTCGTTTGGCGCGCATTTCGTCCACGTGATCGCGAACCTTGTCATGGCGCTCCTTGAGCGTATCCATCTTGGCTTGCATTTCCCGAATCTTCAGGATGGCTTTCTCTTGGGCCATTTCGATGCGGTCGAGCTTGGCTTCCATTTCGGCGGTTTCGTTGTCGGTGAGGTTGCCGCCATCGAGGGCTTCTTGGATGCGGTATTCCATCATTTCCAGTTTGCCGACGCGCTTGTACAAGGCGTCAATGGCGTGGTGCAAGTGGTGGGCTTCCCGGCGGGCTTGGTGTTCGGGCTTGGCTTTGTCGCGGGCCTTTTGGCAGCGTTCTTCGACGGAGTCGTTTTCAGGCGCTTTGCAGTGGTCGCGGAACGCGTCGGCCTTTTCACGGGCGGCGTCGCGGCGGTCGCTGGCATGGTCCGGCTGGGCCATGGCGGGCAC
>JBMZMP010000115.1:299-4031 GCA_049619235.1 Thermoplasmatota archaeon | reverse complement strand
ACGGCGTAGATGATGGACAAGAAATCGAAGAAGGCACCGTAGCAACGGATCCATTTAGCAACAAGACAAACCTCGAATTTACCAGCGGAAACGGCGGCGGAAACGGCGGCGCAGGCATGCAAAGCGGCGGCGTCAATTGGCAGCTCTATGTCGTGATCGCCGGCATTGTGGTCCTCCTTGGCTCTGCAGCTGCATGGTGGTACTTCCGGGAGGGCGCCGAATGAAACGCACCATAGCGGTCTTCCTCGTGCTCACAGCAGCCTTCGCAAGTGCAGCCGTCACGTCGGAGCATTCGGCCCCCGCAACGGCCGGAGAAGGCACGCAAATCGCTCTCACGTGGACAAAACACATCGACGGAGGAACCGACGGACGCCAAACCGGCCAAGTCACGCCAGTCATCACCGGCCCAGGAGCCACGACCCTCGCCACGAAACCATACGATTTCGCCACGCTCCTAGATCCCGAAAGCCGGACCCTCACGTGGACCTGGACCACAACGCAGCCCGGCACCCACCAAATTCACTTCGACGACAGCATCACGGAAGGCACAGAAACCGACGAATTTGCCACCATCGAAGTCGAACCCGAAACCCTCCCCGCACCAGCCTGGACGCCCCCAATTCAAGCACACCGCCAAGACGGAAGCCTCGACGGCGGCAACTGGGGCGGCTGGACCGCCGCTAGCGCCAGCAGTCTCGAAAGCAACTTCCTGAAACTCGTGAACGGTGGAGAAGAGGACCAAATTTGGCACGTCCAATTCCTGGACGACCAACTCACCACGAAAACAGGGTACAGCATCGCCCTCGAAGACAACCTACGCTTCCGATCTTACCGAGGCCCGACCCCAGGCGCAACGTCGCCACACGTCACCACGGACCTTGCCGCCACATTCACCGTTCCACCAGGAACCACGTGGCTGCAGTACGAAGTCTTCGAAACCCCGCAAGACATCACGACCAGCCAGTACACCGCACCCTTCTCCCTAACCAACTTGAGGTAAAACCATGAAACGAAACCTACCCCTGCTATGCCTGCTACTAACCGCCCTCGCCGCCGCGCAAACCTTCGGCAGCACCGCCGCCACCCTCGACGAACAAGAATTTGAATTCGACGCGCCACCCGCCACGATCGTCACGGTCCGCGACTTCAGCATCACCGAGGAAGCCAACATCACCGCGCAACTCGTCCACGATCTGGGCGACGATTTCGCCGTAGACTTGGCATTTAGCGACGACGGCACAAGTTTCACCACCGTAGCCACTGGCGTCAACGACACGGCCATTAGTCCAGAATTCACCGTAAACGGCACCGCCAAGTTCCGCGCCACGATCCACGTGCTCGGCGCTGCAGGCCTCGAAGAAGACACCACAGACCAGTTTGAATTCGTGCTCGTGCTCAACACCACCGCCAACCAAGGCGGCAACGGCGGCACCCAAAACCCAAGCACCGCGCACGGCGTAAGCGTCTACTGGTACAACGCCACCCGCGACAGCGACGCAGACGGCCTACCCGACGACTGGGAAACCGAAAACTTCGGAGACCTCACCGCAGAAGGAGGCGGAGACGCAGACAGCGACGGCTTCACCAACTCCCAAGAATACGAAGCAGGCAGCGACCCCAACAACCCCAGCAGTCAACCAGAAACCGAACTCTTCGGCGGAGGGGGTGGAAGCGTCACGGACCGCGACGGCGTCCACTGGCTAATCACGCTCGCAATTTGCCTGCTGATCGTGGCCCTCGTCGCATGGCTAGCCGGCGACATGTTCGAATTGCAAGCAGCCGGCGTCACCCTCGTCGCAACCGCAGCCCTCGTCATTTCCACCATCGTCGTGTTCTTCCTTGACGTCTTCGTCCTCGACGGTGCAAACTGGGAATGGTACAGCAAAATCAAACTCAACTGGGAAGAAACTGGAATCCTCACCATCGTCTTCATCGTGGCCATGATCGCCGCCACCATCGGCTTCCTCAACACCGACGACGACGAAGAGCACCACGTAGCCATCTGGACCTTCGTAGGCACCACGCTCGTCATGGGCGGCCTGTACGCATGGTTCTACTTCAAGGACGTCAACACGGGGCTCTTCTGATGCGTGCGGCCCTCACCGTCGCCCTCTTGCTGCTTGCACTGGCACCGGTAGGGCAAGCCCAAGAAACCGAACCCTGCAGCAACACGGCCGCCACACCACACGTTGTCTTCCAGGCCCACAACCAGAACGACCAATTGGGGTACGACTACACCAACGGCGTCGAAAGGGACGGCGACTACGTGAAAATGGACGCCTACCCCCGCGACCGAGACTTCCTCGCCCTCAACCTCGAAGGCGGCACGGACTACCAAGCGTTCCTTCGATTCGACGCCAGCGAGGACGGCCGCCCCAGCGTCATGCACTGGGCCTTCAGCTACACCGGTCAAGCCGTAGGGGAAGGGCAAGCCGGCAACGGCTACAACACCGGAGGCTTCGCCAACAGCCTCCAATTGCGCTTCGAAGAAGACGGAAACACGTGGAAAATGGCATTGCGGCAAGTCGTAGACGGCGACATCACCGTCCTGCAAACCAGCACCCTCAGCAGCCCCAACAGCCTCAAAACCGTCAGCTTCGCCGTTTGTGGATCCATGAAGACCCTGGAAGCCCGCGCCGGCGACGGCTCGGCCATCATGACCACCGAGTACACCGCAAACTTCGACGAGCCATCATCCTACTGGACCAGCTTTGACGCCGCCGTACAAGGCACGTGCATCCACTCCGGCTGCAGCGCCGAAACCCGCTTCGACACCCGCAGCCCCAGCACGCAGATCCTCGCCCTCAACACCGACGGCCCAGAAATTGAAAACGTCCTTTGGAGCCCTGCTTTCATTGAAGCCGGCCAACCGTTCACAGTGCAAAGCACCGTCACGGACGATCATGGCGTCCAAAACGTGTACTTGTGGCACACCGTCAACGGCGGAGCCGCCACCAGCACCAGCATGACCGGCGACCCCGCAGCTGCCAGCATCGGCCCATTCCAAGAAGGCGACGAAATCACGTTCTACGTCACAGCCACGGACGTCGAAGGCAACGAAGCCCGAAGCGACACCTACGAAGCAACAGCCGGCGGAGACACCCCCACAAACGTTGGAGGTGGCACCGGCGGCGGAAGCGGCAGCATGGGAGGCGGACCAGGCGACAAAGGCGTCACGTGGGCCGTATTCGTGCTCCTGGCCGTCGCAGGACTAGCCATCTTCATCGGCACCAGGGAAAGCCCCGCCGTCATCAGCATCCTCGGCACCACGGCCGGCATCGTGCTCCCAATCGTCGCCGTCTTCTGGCTCATCATTCGCCTCTGGGGCGCGGTCCTCGGCGACTTCTTCACCGGCACCAGTGCAGCCATCATCTTCGGCATCACGGGGGCCTTCGCCCTCGCACTAACGATTCTCCAGTACATTCGAGAAGTGGACGAAGACACGAGGGACGCATAATGGAAGCTGCCCAACACGAAGCCGAAATGATGGAAGACGAAGGACTACTCACAGACGAACAGGAAAGCTACGCATGGGGCGCAGTGATCCTCTTGGCAGGCATCGTAGCGGCCCTGTTTCTCGCCGGCGTCCTCAACTGGCAATTGCCAAGCATCGAGCAAACGACGCACGTGTACCAAGCCGTCATTGGCGTACTCGTGGGCATCTTCCTGATCGCTGCGGCCGTTTTCCTCCTCATCTTCGGCATCACCAGGGCAAGCGCCCTCTTGATTGTC
>JBMZMP010000115.1:0-289 GCA_049619235.1 Thermoplasmatota archaeon | reverse complement strand
CCCCCAGAATTGCAGCTGCTCATCGACGCAGGAAACGTCATCATCAAGATCCTCAACGCCATCATTTCCGGCATTTCGAAAGCCGTAGGAGCATTCTCATGAAAGAACAAATCACCGCCCTGGGCTTCGTCAACGGAGCCATCGCAGCCTTCGCAGGCATCGTCCCGCAACTCGCCAGCTTCAGCCTACACGCACTCGGCCTGATCACTGGCGGCGTAACCGCCCTCGCCCTCTTTGGAGCCGCGTACTTCAAGAGCGCCGAAGACAGCGCCGCCGGCGCCATCATCTT
>JBMZMP010000114.1:0-4032 GCA_049619235.1 Thermoplasmatota archaeon | reverse complement strand
AAAGTGTGCAAAGAAACCGGCGTGTTCTAGGCCACGAACAAAGAAAGGATAAGCAGGCCCGGCTTCAAGCAGGCATGAACCTCACACTCGTCCCAACCGTCCTCGCAAAGGAAGGATACCGGTACACCAACCACGGTGACCAAAACGCGGAGGAATGCGACGGCTGCCCCGTGCGCACCCTCTGCTTCAAGACCCCGCCTGGCCACTACGAAGTGGACACGGTCCGCGACGTCAAGCACCCCTGCAAGCTCCATGAAGGCACCATGCAAGTTTGCACGGTCAAGGAAATCCCAATCACAACGAGCCTTGAAGCAAAACACCTCAAGGGAACCGCCGCCAATTGGGCACCCATCCCCTGTGGGTACCCAGAATGCGACCGGTTCCAACTCTGCCACCCGCAGACGCCCGCGGGTCACATGGAAATCGTCAGCGTAGGCGAGGCCATTCCGTGCCCCATGCGCTATGACATCAAAGAAGTGCAACTGCGGCCATTCGTGCCCGCTTAATCCTTCAAGACGTCCAAGGAGTCAATGAAGCTGGGGTCGTCCAGTTTGCGGGCCAGCTTCTCCACTTTGCGGCGAACCTTCGCCTTCAGTTTCGCTTCTTGCTTCGCGTGTTTGGCTTGTAGGGCCAGTTGCTTCTTCTCCATGCGGAGCCGGAACTTGGCTTCCTTCAACGCCAACTTGTGGTCTTCGAACTCGTACGGCTTGGCCGTTGGGGGTTCCGCGTGAACCGGTGCGTCAAAGTGAGGTTGGGGTGGCGCTTCCGCCCCTTTCTTGCTCGCCTTGCGCGCTAGCTTGGCCCACTTCTTCGTGGCCTTCTTGACCTTCTTGTCGTGGGCTTTCTCCACGGCGCGTACCGACTTCTTGTAAGCGCGCAGGTCCTTCTTGTGGGACTTGCGCATGGCCCGAGCGACTTTCTTCTCCAACTTCCGTTGGTTGCGATCAGCCTTCTTGATGGGCGCTTCCATGCGTTTTGCCCACTTGGCCTCGAATCGGTCATAGACGTGCTCGTGTTGCACGATGATTCGCTCGCGGCGTCGTTCGCCCTTGGTAGCGCGCTTGTACGCGGTGTACCAAAGCAGCGCGGACTTGTGTTCCTCCACCATGAGGTAGTGGCGCACGATGTACCACGCGCGGCGGTCCCGTTGCTTCAGGTGGGCAAGGTACACTTTCTCCGCGGGGATGGTCCAAGGGGCTTGGGGCTTCCCAAGAATTTCCTCTTCAATGCGCGCCTTGCGCGCAAGGACGATAAGGATGAGAATCACCAGCACTGCAATGATCCAGAACGCCGTGATCACGTGGTCCGGGTTCACATAGAACCCGTTCACGGTTGCAACGATGGTCACAGTTTTCGTATTGGTGGGTGCGTTGGCGGGGAACACCTCCAATTGTAGAAGGCAGGATTGGCTGTTGTACCAGAACTTGTCGTTGGGTGCCACCAATGAGAGGGTCACTTCCTCCACGGACCTTGCCGCGAGGGCCACGGTTTGGGCACTGACTCCAAACCCGCATGGGTTGTTGGCTTCGCGGAAGCTGAATTCCCTGGAAACGAGGGAGCCTGCGTTCGACAGGCGAATCAAAGCCGTGCCAACTTCATCGGGGCCCAGTTTTGGGCTCGAGGTGGCTTGCGCGGAGAACGCGTCCAACCCGGAAGTGTAACCTGCAAGGGTTTGGCTCACGTAGTGAACGTTCCCGGATGGGTCCGTCGTGGTGATGTTGATTTCGAAGGGATACAAGGCCTGGGTGGCTTGTTGCGTGGGTAGGATTTCCACGTCAAACGTCACTTGTTGGCCGGATTGGGTGGCAAAACCGCCCGAGAATGGGGTGACAACCCATCCTTGGGCTTCTGTGAGGGGGATGATTCGGATGGTGCTGGTGTGGTCGAAGCCAGGCACGTTTGGTGTGCCCGTCACCCCAAGCCCGTTGGGGGTGTCTCGGCTGCGATCGTAGAATGTGACTGGGGAGAGCTTTGCTTGCCCGACGTCCATTTCCACGGTTCCTTCCGTGACCAGTTCAAAAATGTAAGCGGGTTCGAACAATTCACCTGGCAAGACCTGCCCCATTCCTGTTCCAACGAACATCAGAGTGAGAAGCAACGCAAACCGGAGTTTCATTCAAAGCACCAAAGGGAGGAAAAGGTGTGTGGGAAAAGGGGGAAGTTGGGTTTATTCTTCGTCTTGGCTGCGGCGGGCGATGAGTGCGGAGCCCACGACTGCTGCGACCATGGCGAGTGGTTCGAAACCAGGCACGAACACACCCTTCACCTTCACAATCATGTTGGCGGTGACGGCGGATCCAGTTGGGAGCACACCGTTGACTGCACCGGAGGTTGCTTCGGGGCGGATGGTGACGGTGAACTTGCCTTGGACGTTGTTCCAGCCGGTCTTGTAGGTGCTGATGATGCTGTATTGGACGGTGTCCACTTGGCCGTCAGCGGCCCAGTCGGCGTTCAACACAATCTTGTCTGGCACACCGTCGACCCAGCGCTCGTCTTCTGGACGGGTGGTGGTTTCGAAGTAGATGTTGCTTTGTGCGTTTCCGAGGTTGCGCACGGTGATTGGGAATTGGGTGGTCTTTTGGGGACCGCTTTCCGCAATTTGGCCGTCCACCTTGACACTGAGGATGCTCAGGTAGTCAACGGTGACAATCCATTGGAGAGGAGAGGTGGTTGGTGCATTGGCCAGGCCAGGGAGGGCGCCGGCGCTTGCGGTGGAGGTGCAGGTGATGTCGGTGAGACCCTTTGCACCTGGGCTTGCACTGATGGTGAGGTCAACCGTGGTGGTGCCACCGAAACCAGTGGAAAGTTGGTCTTGTGGGTTCAGGGGAATCACGGCGGAGCTTGGGCCCACAACGTTGACGAACTGGTCGTTGCAACTGTTGGTGAGGGCGACGGGCAAGCTGTTTTGCGCGACCGTAGAGACGGCTTGGGCAGAGTTGCTGCCCGTGTAAGTGAGAGTCAAGGTTGCTTTTCCAGGGGTGCCGCCCGTGACGAGCTTGCTGTTGGGGGTTGCAACTTTCAATTCCAGTTGGGTGGCTTGTGCGCTAGCAGTGGGCACAAGGACCGCAGCTGCCACGAAGATGGCAAGGACCGCGAAGAGCGCCGTTCGGGATTTTTTGATGGTCATTTTCACACCTAATTGCGGCCCCTTCCTATTGGAGCCTATTAATTTCAACGACTTCTGGATGCATATTAAGGGTTCTGGTTGCGTCCTTTGAATATGGGCCGTTTTCTTAGGAGAACCGGGGCTCAAATTCAAGAATTCCGTCCGGGCCGTTGAGGGTCACGCGGCCGCCGTTTGCAACGCTCTTTCCGTCCACCAGGAACGTGCCTTCACGGAGGTTCCAAATCACGGGTCGCTGCACCGGTTGGACCTGGATGGGTTCCTCATCGTTACCGTCCCGATCGCCCACCACGAATTGCAAGTGAACTTCGGGGAACCAAGGCAGGAAAGGCGTTGGGTTCAGAGCGCAATCCACGGTGAGGGGTCCAGGGTCGAGGCTAGAGATGTCCTCCCGTTCGCCGGTTTGCACTTTGAGGCTGCCACTTGCGGGGTTCCATTGCCCTTGGCCGTGGAATAGGGTGTAAATTCGTAGGTCTGCGCCGCCAAGGGTGTCGAAGTCCTTCTTCAACGTGAATGCCTCGAGGCCGATGTGGAACGTGGTGGGTGCGGCGGGGTTGTCATCAAAGCCGTCCCTGCAGCCGTCCCCGTCACTGTCGGAAATCCATGGGTGGCTTCCGAAGTACAATTCGTCTCCATCGGCGAGGTTGTCTCCGTCGTAGTCCGCGACAAGTGGCCCCGTGGTGATGGTTTCTGTGCGGCCGTTGTAGGTGATTTCGTAGCCCATGATTTCGTCGTAATCACTGATGCCGTCACCGTGTTCAATTTCGAGGGGCTTGCCATCTGGGCCTTTGAAGCCGCGGATGTCGTTCACCAAGATGTTGCGGCCGGGGTCACTGTCGGCCCAGAGGGGGTTGGTTGGGTATCCGCCGTCGAAGGGGCCGTGGAAATCGTCGCTTTCGCACTCTGTG
>JBMZMP010000113.1:0-4230 GCA_049619235.1 Thermoplasmatota archaeon | reverse complement strand
CGGCGTCATCAAGGACCTGCGGGGAAAGAGCCGGGAACCCACCTCCAATGCGGAGCTGGAGAAATTCGTGAAGAACGAACCGGCGCAGGAACTGTGCAGCGTTTGCAAGGAACTCCCCCCCAAGCTCACGTGCCACAACTGCAGCAAGCAGGTGTGCAAGAAATGCTCCTGGACCATGCTCGGCTTGTGCCAAGCGTGCGCGACGGAGGACCGGGTGCAACGGTTCCATTCAGAGCACCGGCCAGAAGGCCACAACTGGCTCGACTGAGAAAACGGGGAATCAGTCCTCGCAGCCAACCATGTCCGCGGGCGCCGTCGTGTTTTGGGTCCAGTACATCTGCACGGTGCCCATTTCATAACAAGGGAAGTCCGCCAGTTTCTCCTTGAAGCCCTCCGGGAAGCCGTTCCCGTCGCCGAGCCGTTCGGACGCAATGACCAATTGCACATCCTCGAAGGAAGCCGCCAGTGAATCCGCGTCGTAGTTGTCCCGCAGGTTCCAGAAGTAGTACTCCCAGTTTTCCCGGTGCGCCAAAATCGCGTACTCTGGGGCATCCGTCAACACAAGCGCGTCCTCGTCCGTGTGGAGCTCCACCCAGGCAGACACTTCCTTGGCGTCCTTGAGGCTGTTGTGGGGCGTGGCGCTGAAGTAAATCCCCATCAGCAAGATGCCGGTTAGCAATACGGATCCAACAATGACTTGCTTGGCCACGGTGGAGAGCTGTTTCTTCATGAGGCCCGCCGCGGCGAACGCCGTCATGACCGGGGCGATGGGGAGGAAGTAGTGAATGTACACGCGGGGGAGGACCAGCATCAGCATGAGGCCGCCAAGGGCCACCATGGCCAATCGGGCCCACTTGTTGTTGCGAGGGCGCAGGTCTGGGACGAACCGCCACACGGCAGCCAGCACCAAGATGCCGAGGCCCAGGAGGATTTGCCCGAAGGCAAACACGCGGCCGATGGAAACGCGGCCGCTTTGGTACAGCACCGCTTCGTTGAGGAAATTCTGCAACATGTCCGGGTTCACCGTCCACATGAACGCCAGGATGCCAGTCAACACCACGGCGCCAGAAACAATGGCGTACGGCAGGCGGCGTTGGTTGATGAAGAGGAACGGCACCGCAAAGAAGACGGTGGTGAACCGGGTCATGAAGGACAATGCGAGAATCGCCCCGACGAGGACGCCCACGAGCCAGTCCTCGCGTTCACTGGTCCAAAGCCATGCGGCCAGCACAAGGAAAAACAACACCGGCACCTCGTTCATGGCGCGGGAGCCGGCCAGCAGGACAAACAAGTTCAGCGTCCACATGCCTAGGAACACGCCACTGGTTTTCTTGTAACCGCGGCGCCAGAACATGTGTGCCCCAAGGACACCCGCACCCCACGTCATGAGCATGCTCATGGCGCGCGCCCAAAACAGGGTGCTGCCGGGGAGCCCCACGAGGAACGCCAAGAAAGGGAACACGTACATTGGCGGGTGATGGGAAACCAGGTCCACGTAGAGCTGGTTGCCAGCGGCGACGCCGAAGGCTTGCTGCAGGTTTGCAAACTCGTCCACGTCAAACCAATTCCAACTCAGCGCGAGCGCAGCCGTGAAGCCAGCAAGGCTCACCGCGGCCATGCCGCGGAAGTTCGCGGCCCGTTCTTCAAGGGCGATGAACGGCCGAGGGTCAATGGGTGGCAGTTCCTTTCGAAATGGTTCGCGACCAATGGCGTCGTTGACGCGGTGGTGCAAGCGAAGGTGGGCCAACCAGAAGGCGATGGCAAGGAGCGGCAACGCGAACACGGCGTCGAGGACCCAGTGGTTTGCCGTGGCGACAATGGCCACGAACGTCACCGCGGGGTGAATGAGTGCAAGCCAACTGGTCCAGTGGCGGCGCACGTAAATGACTGCCATGGCGGCAAACATGCTCCAGCCGAAGTGGACACTCGGCATGGCGGCGATTTGGTTCGTCAAAGGACCCAATTCGTCCTCGGAGTAAATGCCGCCGGGGCGGGTGCTGCTGATGTCAATGAAGCCAAGTTCCGGCATGAGGCGCGGAGGCATCATAGGGACAATCCATTGGACGATGAACGCGCCTACGGTAAACAGCAGCCAGAAGTTGCGGACCACGCCGTATTTGTCGTGGAAATGCAGGAACACCCACACCAACGCCAGCAGGGTGACGGGGAAGTGCATGTTCTCATAGTACCAGTTGATGACCTCCATGGTCAACCCGGTGTCCATGAAGAATTGGTGCCAAGCCAATTCGAAGTACATGCCAAGGGATTTCTCCCAGCCAATGAGGGTGTCCGCGTTGGCACGGGCTTCTGGGTATTGATCGGAGACGAGTCCTTGGCCGAGCCGGTAGCCGAAGTAGATGAAGGCAAACAACACCCCTTCGAAGGCGACGCGGCGGCTCACTGTGTCCGTGGTGAACCATTTCTTGATGCGCGCGGCGTCAATGTTCATGCGGCCTCCATGAGGTCCACGGCGGCGGCCAAGTCCGGGACAATGGCGGCCATGATGCCGTGCTTCATGCATTGCGCCTCCAACTCTTCTCGACTGCGACTCGTTGTAACAAGAATGGGCGTTGCACCGTATGCAACGGCCGCACGGGCGTCCTTGATTTGGTCGCCAACCATCCAAGCGTCGTAGCCCAGGAGTGCGTGGTCCTTGGCGGCTTGCTCGAGCATGCCTGGCTTTGGCTTTGCGCAGCGGCACGGCAGAAACGGCGCGTGGCGGCACTGGTAGATGCCGTCAAGCCGTGCGCCCTTCTTCTTCAGCTCGGCTACCATGGCGTCGTGGATTTGATCCACGCTTGAGCCCTTGGTCCAGCCGAGGCCGACGCCTCGCTGGTTCGTGGTGACGAACACGTGCGCCCATTTGTTCAACCGGGCGACCGCCTCAGCGGCCCCGGGTTCCATGGCAAAACCGTCCAAGTTGCGCAATTGCAACTGCACGTGTTTGACGAGAACGCCGTCTCGATCCAGAAACACAACCGGTTTTGCCACAACCAAGCGCCCGCAAACCTCTACTTAATACCTATCCTTCGATGCTTGGTTCGATCTCCGCCCTCGGAGACTTCAGCATCTTGCGGGTGCTGTCAATGGCAACCGCCCCGCCAATCAGCAAATCGTAGTAGTACGTGATCACGCGCCAAACCAGGACAAACGCGGGGGTCACCGAGCCGTCTAGTTGCGAGAACAACGCAAGCGCCGCCACTTCGGCCACGCCGGAGCCGCCCGGTGTGAGCGGGACGCTGGTGATGATGTTGAGAAGCACCGCTGCAAAGAACGCCGGCCAGAAACCAACGTCGTGACCGAAGCCCAGCAACAACACCCACAAAATCGCAAACTCGAGGAGCCAAGTCAGGAATGTGAAGAACGCCGCAGCACCGAGCCAGAACCGTTCCTTCAGGAGCGTCCGCATGCCCTCGGCCACGTGGTCGATGGCGCTGCTGCCCACGGCGCGGATGCGTTCCCCGCGCGCCCACCGGTCAATCCACCCGATGATGGGGCGAAGCACCGACTTCAACCCAGGCGGGTGAATCACGGCAGCCACAATCAATAGGAAAAGCAACGCGAAGATGCCAATGCCCACGTACGCAAGCGACTGCACCCACACCAAGTCGCCGTCGAGAATTGCCGGCAAACCCGCCGCACCAACAATGCCCATGGCAACGAAGAACAACAAATCAAGGGCCCGGTCGCCGAGAATCAAATGGGTCGCAACCCCATCCCGGTCGTCCTCCTCGCGGACGTTGCGAATGATGGCGAACCGCATGGCGTCCCCACCCACCCGGGCAGGCGTCACCGCCGCGGCAAACACCCCCGCCTTGATGGCGCGGACGCAGACCCCGAACGGCAGCTTCCAACCCGTGCCACGTGCAAGCACCCACATGCGGGCCGCCCAAGCAATTTGTGCAGCCACGTGCAAGGCCAAGCCAACGGCAAGGTACCGCAGGTCAAGCGCCGTGAGCGCCGATTGGATGTCCAGGTCGGACTGGAACCGGTAATAGGCAAACATGCCACCCACGGTCAATAGGCTGATGATCAGCCCAGGCGCAATCCATTTCCGCAGGCCGCCCTGGAGATCAATCGCCATTGGACAAAAGTCGCATGGCCGTGCGCATGCGTTGCAGGACAGTCGCGACGCTCAACACGGCAAAAACCACCAGAACCCAGAAAACAACTTCGATGCCGTGCCCGAGCCGCAACAAAATGCCCTGCGCCATCAACGCCGGAAGCAAG
>JBMZMP010000112.1:0-4311 GCA_049619235.1 Thermoplasmatota archaeon | reverse complement strand
GATGAAGTCGTCAGGGCCTTCTTTCAACGAGATGGAGTTTACCAGGCATTTTCCCTGCAATATATTTTGAAACATGAATTGGTGGTATGCATTTTTCCTTGGGCAGCACTGCAGTTCTGGTTTTTCGAAAAAATAAAATGCAAAAAGCCCTAGTTTGCTACTTGTGATCAGGGCTTGGGCTTGGGTTTTGGGCGTTCCTTGCCGCGTATGCGTGCGTGGTTGCCAGTTTCTGGCATTTGCCTCGCCCAGTGGGAGCTCGCCGGGTCTTGCAACCTTTGGTGTTGTCGGAGCGGGATTACAAGCTCTTGACGTTGTTCACGAAGATTGCAGGGATTTTCTTGTTTGCAAGCGGCACGATTCAAATCGCTGACTGGGGCCGCGTGGGCCTTGGGTTGATTCTCGTGGTGGTTGGCATCGTGGTGACCATGGCGCCGGTTCCAATGACCGTGGTGCGCCCGGACACGATTGATGACGATGACGACTTGTTCACCGTGAACGAGTGACGGTTAGTGTAGTTCCCCGTGCACCGGGTCGAAGCCGTCGCTGACTTGGTCGTGCCCTTCTGGTTCCAATTGAATGGTGCAGTGATCGAGGCCGTACCGTTCCCGCATCAATGCTTCGATGTCTTCCGTGACTTGGAAGAATCGTCCAACGCTTTCTTGGCGGATGCTCACGTGCATGGTGGCGCTGTGGACGCCGGGCGTGTGTGTCCAGACGTGCAAGTCGTGTACGTTCACCACGTCGGGGAGGCTTTCCACGGTTTTCTTCACGTCTGCGGGGTGGATGCCAGGGGGGCTGGTTTCGAGGAGAATGTTGAGGCTGCTTCGTAGCAATCCAACGCCTGTGTAGGCGATGATGCCTGCCACGAGGACGCTCACGAGGGTGTCCCAGACGGGGTTGCCGGTGAACCGTACGAGGAGGGCTGCGATGATGACGCCGACGCTGGCCAATGCGTCGCCCATGACGTTGAGGAGCGCGCCCTTGGCGTTGATGTTCTCTTCGGCGTGGCTGTGCAGGAGCCTGGCTGCAAACAGGTTCGCAAGCAAGCCAATCACGGCGACGATGAGGACAAGGTCCGTGTCCAACTCGGTGAGGGGGGATTGCAGGCGGCGGAATGCGCCGTATGTGATGCCGATGGCGATGCCAAGCAGCAGTAGGCCGTTGAAGGCGGCGGCAAGCACTTCGGCGCGGGTGAAACCGTACGTGGCACGCGGGGTCGCGGGCCGGCTCGCGAGTCGAAGTGCGAGGTAGGCGATGAGGAGGCCACTGATGTCCACGAACAAGTGGCCCGCGTCGCTTAGGAGCGCCAGGGACCCGGTTTTCAGGGCGGCCCACACTTCCACGACGAACACTGTGCCGCTGGCCAGCAAGGCGATGCCCAATTGGCGTCCGAAGCGCCGATGCCGCTGCGGAGGATCAATGTGTTCGAGGTGGATGTTGATGCGGTGTCACCTGGGTGCCCTTGTAAGGCGATTTCGATTGCCAATCGTTACGTGAGTAGGTACGCGCCGATTGCGACGCCGGCCGCGTCGAAGACGATGTCGCTGATGCTGTTGCGCCAATCTTCGTAGCCAAAGTCGATGCCTTTCCACTTGTACAACACGGGGCCAAGAAACAGAATTTCGAAGGGCTCCCACGCAATGAGGATGACGAGTGCCCAGAAGGGGTCCATGAGCCAGCCAAGCGCGATGCCGGAGGCGAGGTGCATGAAGCTCCACGGGTCCACGAGGGAGCTGTTGCGTTTCCCTCTCATGGCCCCAACCAGTACTCCTCCATCGCAAGCGCCGAGGGTTCGGAGCGAACGTAGGTGAGTTGTTCCTCCGTGGAGCCGTCGTTTGGCAGCTTGCTGTAGGCGACGTGGACGCCGCCATCGGGCCCAATGTCCACTTGCAAAAAGTCCAGGAGTTCCCTTTGCAGGTTTCCAACGAACACCGGTTCGGGATCGGCGAGGTGGATGGTCCATTCTCCGAGGAAGTCCATGCGGGGGTTGCTGGCCACGTGCAGGAACCACTCGGACGCACTGGTGACGTCGTCGTCGGGGGTGCCGTACCACGCAATGGCTGCGGCCCCTTCCGAGCCAGCGGCAATCCATGGCATGCGGTGGGTTCCGTTCTCGGTGATGGCCTGCAAGCCAGTCCAGCGTCCGGCGGGGGCCTGCGTGGAGGGGGCGTAGTACGAGTCGGCGGCTTGGCGCATGTTCACAACGATTTGACCACCCCGTGCTTCTGCAAGGAACAGGTTGCCCACTTCGTCAAAGGCGCCCACGGGGTACGAGTCGTCTCCCACTGGGAATTCGGCTGCGTACGTGACCCAGGATTCGCCCCCGTCCAGGCTGCAATCGAGGCTCCGGTTTCCGCCAAGACTTCCGCCGAACAGGCACAGTTCTTCGTGCGGCATGATGGCAACGTTGCCGAGCCCATAGGAGGCGTCGTAGATGCTGACCGGGGTGAACGTGGCACCGGCGTCCGTGGATTTGTACACCTTGGTTGCGGTGCCGGTGTTGTACACGTAGTACACGTGTCCGTCGCCTTCGGCTCGCACCCAGTCCCGGTCGACGAGGGGCGGAGCGGGCCACTTGGTGTGGCGTTCGTAGTTGCCGTCCTTGTCCCAGACGGTCATTTGGAAGGTGCCTGCGAATTCAATGTCGGCGAAGTAGATGCGCCCCACGGCGTCCACGGCGAAGTCCCCTTCGATGCCGAACAGTTCCCGGACCCCGGTGTCGGTTGCAAGATCCGTGAAGGTCTCGCCTCCGTCCCGGCTCACATACACGGGGGGTGGGTTGGTGAGGCAGCATACGCCGCTCACGTAAATGGCGCCGGCCCCGTCCACTTCGATGCTTGGTTCTCCAAGGCCGCAGTCGCCATCCACGAGGCTGTCTTGGCAATTGGTACCGAAGGCGCCGATGCGCGCGGAGCTGCCGAGATCTACGGGGGGCCTGAACGTGAGTTCCAGCTTGCCGTCGTCAGTGGGTGTGCCGGGGCCCGTTGGGGCCAAGGGGTCGTCGCTGATGCAGCCTGCGAATGCAAGACAGATCAGTAGCGGGGCAAGTGCGGCGACGCGGTTCATTCGAGGGCCTCCCGGAGGAATTCCACGAACGGGAACAGGGCCGGAATGCGGTCTTGGAACGTGCCGAGGAGATTGGATTCGAATTCTTGGCGGGACACTTCGACGCTTGCCATGAAGGCCTTGCGGCGGATGTCCTCGATGAGCGGGTGTTCCTTCGGGTAGCCCTTTGGCGCGGTTTTCAACGAGTCGCCCCACAATTCGAGGTTCTTCGTGGCCGCCTTCCACCCCTCGGGGTTGGCGATGATGTGGTCGCGAATCTTGTTCAACACGGGGGTCGGACCGCCGTAGAGGCCGGCGCCAACGCCAACGCCTTCCGAATCGAATCGGACGCCGAGCACTGGGCCGGGTACTTTCTTGGGGAACGCCTTGTGTGCGAAGTGAATGAAAAAGTAGCTGTTGTACGGAGACTTGTCCTCCGAAAAGCGTGCGTCGCGGAAAATTCGACTCAGGCTGCCGCCGGATTTCTTTGGTTCGGCACGGTACGGGAGTCCCGCTGCTTCGAACCAGTCCCCGCACGCCTCCACAAATTCTAGGGCCGGGGCCTGGACGGCTGCCTCGAAGCGGTTCTTGTTCTCGGTGAACCATTCCTTTCTGTTGTTCGCCTGCAGTTCGGCAAGGAACGGAATGGCTTGTTTGAAGGACACAAAACAGGAGTGGGGAAAGGGAGGAAAAAGGTATGTCGCAACTGCGAGGGGACCTAAGCGGTCAAAGCTTGGCGTTCCAGGCGACTCTTGTTGAGCCCATCCCAGAACACAGCGACGGCGTCGAGAATGTGGGTGGCGCCTTCGATGTACTTGTCTTCGTTGAACCATTCTTCTTCGAAGTCCTCTTCGAGTTCTTCTTGGGTGTGCTCAGCGTGTTGGTCTTCGACCATGTCGTGCCACTTCCAGAATCCGAGGTTGAGCTTCATGCCACTTTGTTCGTTGAAGGCCTCGATGCCCGCAATGAGTTGCTTCCAGAACCCGGCCGCGGCCCAGTTCTCGACGGCGTAGCTTGCGCCTGCACCTACGCAGGGGTCCTCGTTGCCGTACCATTCGCACAGTGCGTCACAGAAGTGGAGGGTTTCCGGGGTGCCCATGGAGCGTTTGCCGATTTTGTCAAAGCCGAGGCCGAGGGGTTCTGCAAACCGCAGGAGCCATTCGAAGTGAGCTGCACTGTGGCGGTACTTGCCACCGTCCACGGTGCCTTCGGTGGGGATTTCATCGTCGCCAACGGCTTTGCCGGGCTTCGTGAAGTTCACGCCGA
>JBMZMP010000111.1:0-4373 GCA_049619235.1 Thermoplasmatota archaeon | reverse complement strand
GACCCAAGCACCACCACCATGACGAGTGGCCAGGCCTACGACGTCACCGTCGCAAGCGGCCAATGGGTGCACGGGAAGATCTACGTGGACGCAGGAGACGACCTCACCGTGCAAATGAGCGGAGACGCATGTGGCTTCCTCGGCTGCAGCTACGACGTTGATTTGTACGTCAATGACGGCGCCCGGGCCACGACCACTGACTACGAATGCCGACCGTACGCGTCCGGTAGCGACGAAACCTGCACATTGACCAACCTCGCGGCAGGTTGGTACTACGTGGGCGCCTACGGCTACTCCGGCACCGGAGACGTCACCCTCGTGGCAACCGTCAGCTAAGGCCAACCGCCAACCCTTTCCCCCTCCTTTTCCTCCCTGTTTTTGTGGGCACCCTTACGCTTGGCCTCTACAACTCCTACCACCCAACCGAGTTCCAAGACGCCATGCGCCGCGCCGTGGCAAGGGCCGCCCCCGTCTGCATCGCCTTCGATTGCAACCTTGCCACGTTCGGCTTCCCATTCGCCCACGCAGACAAGGCCCTGACCAGCCCAAGGGCCGTGGCGGAGTTCATTGCAACCTCCACCAGCATCGGCGGCGGCGAAGCCATCAAGCAATTGGCCAGCGAGCGGCGATTTCGCACCTACGATTTCCCACAAGGCATGTTTCCACCGCAGCTAGGGACCCCCATCTTGACCAGTGAGCGTGCAGATGGCGAGACGCCCCGCGGCGTGGCGCAGCGACTCCACAACGAAGACATCCTTCTCGTGCTCGGCTTGGGCCCACACGGCCTTCCACAAGTGCTGTTTGAAGGCGCCGAGACCCTGGAAATCACTGGGAAAAACGTGGCCCTCGAAACCGCCACCGCCATGGCCGCCTTGCCTGCCCTGGTGCACGCATACCGCTGACTCGGTGCCAAACAATGCCCTTAACGGCCCCACGCCAATGCAGAGCCATTGGATCTGAGACCGCTCCGTGACGAACTGGACGGCGTGCCACAAAACCCGGTGCCCCGGAACCACGTTCGCAACATTGCCTTCCGCGTCAAACGAGGCCTCGACTTCCTCGGCCACTCCAAGCCTGAGAGGGCACGGTGGCTCCGGCAAATCAACCCCTACCCCAAGCCCTGGGAACACGCCGAATTCCGCACGGAAGACGGCGTCCAAATCGCTGGTTGGTACGGACCCGCCAAAGCAGATTGGGGCCTTGTCCTGGTGCCGGGGATGTTCAGCACCAAGGACGACACCGCCCACAAGCGCCGAGCCATCCGCATCTGGAGGAAATGGAAGATTCCCGTCATGGTCATCGACATGCGGGCATTTGGCGAATCCACCGGCATCGCCACGGGCGGCTGGAAAGAAGCCCTCGACATCCACGCGGCTGCGAAAGAATTGGCCGCCCGCGCCGGCGTGCAACGAGTGGGTGTACTCGCCGAATCCCTCGGGGGCGCTGCCGCCATCAACGCCGCAGCACACGACGCAGCCAGCGGCTCCGAACTTCTACACGGCGGCGTCTTGACCTACAGTGCATTCGTGGACACCAAAGATGCCGTGGAATACATCAGCGCCGAACCACCAAAAGAACACCCGTTCTACATTCGCTGGCGGGGGTTCGGCAGCCTCCTCAGCAAGCGCTCCGACGGGCACTACCACTCCTTTGCCGCGTACATGGAGGACGCTGCCAAAGTGCACGGCATCGACCTCGAAGAACTGTACCGGCTGGCCAATCCAAAATGGAAAGTCCACATGATCCACGCACCCATGTTGTGCATCCACGCAAGCGACGACCCCGTCGTGCCCATTCGGCACCTGCGGCGCATGAGCCGGTACGCCATCGACGTGCCAAACATCGCAACCCTCACCGTCCCCTGGGGCGAACACACCGGCTTTGAGCCCATGGATTCCCGCTGGTTCTGGTACGTGACCCGCCGATTCTTCGAAACCGCCAACCACACATCCCTGCCAAACGTGGAGCCCGAACCTTAAAAGGGGACTTCGTCGTCGTCCACTTGAAAGACACCCCCGCCGCGTGGGGTTTTGATCCAGCCAAGCTGGGCAATGGTACGGACGCGGCATGGAATTCACATGGCCGCAAAAACCACGAAGAAGACGTTTGCAGACCTAGGTCTCGGCGAAAAAACCCTCAAAACACTCGCGAAGATTGGCTTCGAGCACCCAACGCCGATCCAATCCCGCACCATCCCCCGTCTCTTGCAAGGCAAGGACGTCATCGGACAAGCACGCACCGGCAGCGGAAAGACCGCCGCCTTTGGCTTGCCAGTCCTGGAAACCTACAACCCCCGCAAGAAGCACGTGCAAAGCCTCGTGCTCGCCCCCACCCGTGAATTGGCGCAACAAATTCACGAAGAAATGAACCGCTTCGCCGAAGGACGGACCTTCCGCAGCGTCTGCATCTACGGTGGCACCGCGTACGAAGAACAAGACGCCGCCCTCAAAGAAGGCGTCCACATGGTCGTCGGAACCCCCGGCCGCATCATGGACCACATGGAACGTGGCACCCTCGACCTCACCAAGTGCAACGTCATGGTGCTGGACGAAGCAGACCGCATGCTCGACATGGGGTTCATCGAAGACATCGAATGGATTCTTCGGCACATGCCAAGCAAGCACGACCGCCAAACCCTCCTCTTCTCGGCCACCATGCCAGAGGAAATCAAGAGCCTCACCCAGCGCTTCATGAAGCGCCCCGACTTCGTCCGCGTCAGCGCCGACGAATTGACAGTTCCCGAAATTGACCAATTCTACTACCCCGTGGGTCGCCGCAACAAATTATGGGCACTCATGCGTCTGCTTGACGGCGACAAAACCGTGGAATCCATGATTGTGTTCTGCGCCACGCAGCACATGTGCGACCGCCTCGAAGGGGACCTAAACCGCTTCGACGTCAAAGCACGCGCCATCCACGGTGGCCTCAACCAATCCAAGCGCGAAAAGGTCCTCGCCGACTTCGACGCCAAGAAATTCAAAGTCCTCATCGCCACCGACGTGGCAGCCCGTGGCTTGGACATCGACCACATCACCCACGTGGTGAATTACGACTTGCCGGAGAAGGAACCGGAATCGTACGTGCACCGCATCGGCCGCACCGGTCGCGCAGGACGTGACGGCGTCGCCATCAGTATGGTTGGCCTCGACGACAAACCCACCCTAAAGCGCATCGAGATGCTCATCGGGAAAGAAATCCTAGAAGCCGAACCCCCCGAAGTGCCCGAAGGCACCAAGGAACGCTTGAAGCGCGGCATCGACTGGGACGAACTCGCCGACATGTACGGCAACGTCCACATTCGCATGAACGCCGGCACCGAAATTGGCCTCACGCCGTTCAAGTTGCACCGCCTCGTGCAGCAAGCAACCGGCTTGCAAGACCACGCCATCCAACAAATTCGCATCGGCGAAGGGGAAACCCACTTCGCCGTTCCAAAGGACAACGCCTTGCGAGCCCGCAACAGTGTCCGCCGCATCAACAAAAACCTCGAAGTGGAATTCCAGAACCGGGAAACCACTGTCCGCAACGCATGAAGCGAGCGCACGTTACCGTCATTGGTGACGACAAAAGCGGCGTCATTGCAAGGATTTGCCAATTCTTGTTCGACGCCGGCGGCAACATTGAGGAACTGGACCAACACGTTACGGAGGGCTTGTTCACCATGCACATCGAAGTGTCATGGCCCGCAACTGGCCACACCGAGGAAGACATCCGGACCGGGCTCGAAGCCCTTGGGCCGGAACTTGGCATGGACATTCGTGTCCGAACCGCCAAGGAAGGCCCCAAACGCATCGCGTTGCTGGTCACGAAGGAAGAGCACGCCCCACGCGCCTTGCTGGAAGCCGGCCTCGATGCAGAAATTGCCTTGATGATTGGCAATCACCCCGATCTTGCGCCACTCGCCAAGGAATTCTGTGTGCCGTTCCACCACGTGGACGCCGCGGACAAGAAGGCGCACGAGGCGCAAGTGCTCGCGCTCCTCGAAGGCGCAGACATTGACCTCGTTGTCTTGGCTCGGTACATGCGCATCCTGAGCCCCAACTTCGTGTGGCGGTTCCCCCACCGCATCCTCAACATCCACCCAAGCCTCCTGCCCGCGTTCCCAGGCGCCGTGCCGTACAGGCAAGCATTGCAGCGGGGCGTGAAGGTTGCCGGGGTCACCGCACACTTGGTCACCACGGACCTCGATCAGGGGCCCATTGTGGCACAGGAAGCGTTTCCCATCACCGACGAGGACACGCTCGCGTCCGTGGTTGCCAAGGGACAAGCATTGGAGGGCAAGACCCTCGTTGCGGCAGTGGAAGCGTGGCTTTCCGGGCTCCAAGTGGGCTGGGGCCGCGTCGCAAGTGTTCTAATGTGAATCCCGATGGAAC
>JBMZMP010000110.1:0-4407 GCA_049619235.1 Thermoplasmatota archaeon | reverse complement strand
CCGGCACCTTCCAGGAAACCGAAAACAAGCACCCCCGCTCGGCTGCGCCTCGGGGAGCAAACGCAAATGGGAAATCGGTGAAATTACTGGGATTTCGCCGTGTACACATCGAACACGTAGTGGTCCATGGGGCGGAGTCCGAGGACCATGTCCAGTTCTTGTGGCGTGAGGAAGGGCTTGTTGTAGCGGCCTTGGTCGTCGATGGGCACGCGGGGGCACGCGACACCCACGAAGGCATCGAGGTGCCGGAAGTACAGGAGGTCGTTGGGGCTGATTTGCTTGTTTTGAATCAAGTAGCCTTTTTTGCCGTGTTCGCGGAGCTTGGCCATGATTTTTTGGGCCATGCGGAAACGCATTTGGCCGCCCTTGGTGCTGATGACGATGCCGAAGGTTTCTGCTTCCTGGGCCACGGCGATGGCTGCGTACCGTTGCTTCAAGATTTTGTGCTTGGGTCCGTCAAAAGAGTTGATGGTGTTGGTGTATGGGCAGGCGCCAATGATTTTCTTGTCCGTTTCAAGCGCAAGGGCAAGTGGGTGGAAGTCGCCGCTTCCCACGAACAGGAATTCGTCCACGTCCACCAGTTTCGTGGCGGCCATGACGTTGCAGCCGAGGAGTTGTCCCTTCATTTTGGTGCGTTGGTCGCCGAAGCCAATGACGGCGTTGAAGCCGTGCGCTTCCAGGATTTCGGCGACTTCGTCCATTTTGTGGGTGTGCTGCGCAGTGGTGCAGACGCCGATGGTCTTGCCCTTGAGGTGGTTCTTTGCGGCTTCCGTGACGATTTCCGTGATGGAGTGGGTGCTCCAGGCTTGGATGTAGTACACGTGCACGCCGCCCAGTTCCGGGACGGAGGGCATGTCGCTGTGGCCGAAGTGCAAGAGGACGTTGACGCCCAGTTTGGCCATTTCGTCGTCGGCGAGGTCGCAGGCTCCGTAGCAGGGGTCTGCACTGATGACGACGGGGACGCCGAGTTCTGCCTCCACGATGTCAGCGATTTCGGTGCCGTGGTCGCGGAGGCCGTCTGGGAACTGTACGCCAATGACATCCAAGTCGGGGTGGTCCTTCTTCACTTGGGGAAGGATTTCCTCGAAGGGAATGAGGTAATTGTACAGCTCCATGGCTCCGCCTCACCCATCGCACTTGAAAGCCTTCCCCCTCTGGGCCCCGCCGAAGATTGTAGCGTAACGGGTGGCGCCGGAGGCGGTCAGTTAGCTCCCCGAGGAAGCGAAGCTTCCGAGCGGGGGCTCGCTTGATCGAACTTTCGCAAAGTTCGTGCTATTCGTAATTCAACGCCTCGACGGGTTGGATTGCGACGGCGCGTCGTGCGGGGAGGAGGCCGGCGAAGATGCCGGTTCCAACACCTACAATGACTGCGATGCCGACCCAGTTCCAGGGCATGATGAAGCGAATGTCGTCTCCGAAGAGGCCTCCAATGAGTGCGGCGCCGGCGCCGATGCCAAGGCCGATGCCGACGATGGTTCCGATGAGGCCGATGATGGCGGCTTCGAGGAGGAACATGGTGAGCACTTGGCGGTCCTTGGCGCCGATGGCTTTCATCATTCCAATTTCCTTGGTGCGTTCGGCGACGCTGATGAGCATGATGGTGCCAATCATGATGCCTCCGACGAGCAAGCTGACGCCTGCAATGCCTGCGATGAAGACGGTGATTTGGTCGAAGGCGCTGCTGATGTCGCTTTGGATGTCGCTCGCGGTGGCTACGAGGATGGTGAGTCCGTCTTGTCCGTCAAGGAATGTGGCTGCGTCGCTTTGGCCGTTCATGAAGGCCTTGACGTCGTCGCGTACTTGGTTCACGACGGCGGCGTCCGTGGCGACCACGGTGAACCCTGCAAACACTGGGACGGTTTGGCCGCTGGTGGGGCTCGTGATGGGCCGCGCGTAGAAGGGGTCAATGGGGGCGAAAATGGCGGTGTTGCTGCCGCCAAAGAGCGCGCTTTGTTCCGCGAGGACGCCGGCAACTTGCGCGTTGCGGGTGGTGCCGTCTGCGAGTTGAATGGACACTTGCGCGCCGGGTTGGATGTTGGGTTCTTCCCCGATTTTGGCGCCACTGAGGCTTTTTGCGGTGAGGTAACCAAGCACGATTTGATCTTGGCCGTCTTTGAACGGTCCGCCGATGAGGTAGTCCTCGATTTTCCGCACCTCGTCCGCGTTGTCCGTGGTGGCGGTGAGGGTGTCGAAGGGCACTTGTTTGCCGTTGTAAGTGATGCTGGTGATGGTCACTTCACCACTTGCCACGACCCGTTCCACGTTCGGAATGGATTCAAGACTGACCCTGTCCACGTCGGTGAACACGAAGCTTGACTGGCCGCAGTCAGGTGGGCCGTTTTGTTGCCCCGTCGCGCCGCAGACCACGAAGACGCTGCGGTCGTCCACGCTGTCGAATTGGCTCGTGATGCTTTCCTCAAACGCCGCACCGAGGCTGGTGACGGCAAGCACGGATGCGATCCCGATGACGACGCCTGTGATCGTGAGGACGCTTCGCATTTTGTGACTCCACAGGGACCGGAGGGACATGCGAAGGGATTCGGACGCACTCATGGCTGACCCCCGACGCGTTCGTTGCGCGCAATGATGCCGTCTTGGAAGCGGATGATGCGTTGCCCGTACCGTGCCATGGTGGGTTCGTGCGTCACTTGGACCACGGTTTTTCCTTCGGCGTGAAGGGATTGGAAGAGTTTCATGATGTCTCGACTGGTGGTGCTGTCGAGGTTGCCGGTGGGTTCATCGGCGAGGAGGATGGGCGGGTCCAGGGCAAGGGCGCGTGCGATGGCGACGCGTTGCTTCTGCCCGCCGGAGAGTTCACTGGGTTGGTGCTTCATGCGGTCGCCAAGGCCAACCGCTTCGAGGACTTGCTCGGCTTTGCTGCGGCGATCGGCTCGGCGCATGCCCGCGAGTGCCATGGGGAGCATGACGTTTTGCAGCGCGGTGGCGCGTGGCATGAGGTGGAACGCTTGGAAAACGAAGCCAAGGGATTCTTGGCGGACGGCTGCGCGTTGGTTTTTGTGCAATTTGTGCACGTCGCCTTCAAGGAGCCGAATGCCACCTCCTGTGGGTGTATCGAGGAGACCAATCATGTTCAGGAGCGTGGATTTACCACTGCCACTGGGGCCCATGATGCTGACAAATTCCCCTTGCTTGATGTCCAGGTTGACGCCCTTCAAGACGGGGACTTCGGTTTCACCGGCACCGTAGGTCTTGGTCAGTCGGCGCGTTTGAATTGCGTACACAACCCCGCATGCACCTGGTGGGTTAAGAAAGCTGAATGTCCGAGCCTTGGACGTCAATGCGGCGCATGGCTAGGATTGGCGTCTGGGTTTGTTTCCGCAACCGTTCGGCGCCTTCGCCTTTTTCGAATGGCACCAGGACGCCTTCGATGGGGATGTTCATTTCCCGCAGCGTCCCAAGGAGGGATTCCAAGGTGCCGCCGGTGCTGACCACGTCGTCCACCACGACCACGCGGTCCGTGGGGCGCACGTCGTTGATGTACAGGCAGCTTTGGCTGTAGCCAGTTTCACAGTAGGCAATTTGTTCACCGGGCAAGTCGTACTTGCGTTTGCGAACCACAACGAACGGGATCCCGGTTTCTAGGGAGAGCGCCGTAGCAAGCGGGAGCGCCATGGCTTCTGGCGCAACGAGCAGCGTTGCATTGCGGAGCACGCTTTGTTCACTGGCCCATTGGGCCCACTCCGCAAGGAGCCCGGGGTCAACGCGGGGAACACCATCCATGAGGGAGTGGATGATGTACGGGTATCCTTCTTTGTCGAGAATGTAAGCTTCGTTGAAGGATTCGTCAATTTTCACGGGAGAGCCTCGAGGAGTCGTTGCAGGGCGGCCTTGGTGACGTGCGGATTCACGACCACGCGGATGGCACCGAACCGGGGCACCACGTTCACGCGGATGCCTTGCGCGGACAGGGATTCTTGCAGCGCGACGGGGTTGTCAGCGCGGAACGTAACCACAGTGAGATCCGGTTGCGCGACCAATTCGTAACCTTTCTTCGTGAGGCCGTCCGCGAGCCACCGTGAGAGGAGCATGCATCGTTCGATGACGTTGGTGAAACCCGCGTCGCCGAGGGTGCGGTGAACCGCCCATGCAGCCGCGACGGCGCCCCCGGGGCGCGTGCCTTGCAGTTGGGATTGCTTGTCCGTTGATACGTACGGAGTTTCCACCGCAACGTGGTCCCAGTCGCTGCCGTTTCGGAGACAAAGGACGCCGCCGGGGATGGTGCTCATGCCCACTTTGTGCGGGTCGAGGCTGATGCTCCAGACGCCGGGAACCCGGAAATCGTGTGGGGCGCGGCCAAGGAAGGGTAGGATGTAGCCGCCAAACGCGGCGTCCACGTGGAGGGGTACCCCCGCGGCTTTTGCCATTTTGCCCATGGCCCGCACGTCG
>JBMZMP010000109.1:0-4575 GCA_049619235.1 Thermoplasmatota archaeon | reverse complement strand
ATGTCAACGAGGAGTTTCAATCGGCTTGACAGTGTGTTGGGGCTGAGCTTGAGTGCTTTTTGCCAGTCGCCGAAGCGTACCGGGCCTTCGCGTGTGATGGCCACGTAGAGGAGGTCGAGGACGTGTGATTTGCCGAGGACTTCGAACACCTCGCCAATGTTGCAGCTATCATGGCGGTTTTTACTCATTGTATCATAGTTGCTATCGAAACTATATCAAGGGGGCAGTACGGAGTCCTGAAGTGACTTCCCACCCCGGAAGTGGCACCCCTAATACTACGGGCATTGTAGTAGATTCCATGGCAACAGCATTGACCATCACCCTCTGGATCGCCCAAGGCATCCTCGCGCTCATGTTCTTGATGGCGGGCACCCCCAAAGCCAAGGACCCGGCCGCATTCAAGCAGAAATCCGGAATGGGCCTGCCCCCCGGACTCGTCCGTTCCATCGGCACCGCCGAAATCCTAGGGGCCGTAGGCGTGGTTTTCCCCACACTACTAGGCGTCACAGCATGGCTCACGCCGATCGCTGCATTGGGGCTTGTCACCATCATGGCACTCGCCATTGGATTCCACGCGCAACGCAAAGAATGGAACGTCATCCCGATGAACGCCGTCTTGCTCGGCCTGAGCATTTTTGTGGTCGTCGGACGCTGGAGTTTGTTCTGAGGTGACTGCATGAAAGTACAACGCGCCGTCGAAACCCAAGAAGGCCCTGGATTCATCGTGGACCGCGTCATCACCCCCCGGGCGCCACTGGACCCATTCCTTCTGCTGGACCATTTCGGGCCCAAATCCCTCCCGAAGGGCGAACGGTTTCCTGCGGGGCCACACCCGCACCGCGGCTTCGAAACCGTCACCTACTCCCTGAGTGGCAGCATCGAACATCATGACGCATGGGGCAACTACGGCGTTCTTGGCCCCGGTGACGTGGAATGGATGCGGGCAGGTTCAGGCCTCGTCCACGGTTTAGAAGGGAAACTCAAGAGTGACGGCCTCCCCATTGAGGGGTTGCAACTCTGGGTCAACCTCCCTGCCAAGGACAAAATGTCCTCCCCCGGCATCGCGTTCACGAGAAAGGGAGACACCCCCATCGTGCGCCTGCCTGGCGGCCGCGTCCACGTCATTGCCGGGACATTTCAAGATGCGGAAAGCCAAGCCGGCACCCTCTGGCCAATCCGTTATCTCCACGTGGAACTCGAAGATGGGAGCGTGGACCTGAATGTGGAGCCGGACGAATCTGCATTTGTCTACGTGCTACGTGGCGCGATCACCGTAAACGGACAACTGGTCCAGGAACGCCACCGCGCGGAACTTGCCAATCGCTTCACCGCAAGGGGAACCAATGCCGCGTTTGTGTTCCTTAGCGCCAAACCCATCGGAGAACCAATCGAGGCCTACGGGCCCTTCGTCATGAACGAACACGATGAAATTGTGCAAGCCGTGCGCGACTTCCAAGCCGGTAAGATGGGCGACCCAATGGCCAGTTTGCCAGGCACCAAAGCCTCGGATTCACAGATGCAAGCCGCAAACACATGAGCCCATGGGGACCAATCCGTCAAGCCCTGTAGGTGTGCATCCCGGGTTCACTCATACCCCTCTTCAATCATGTCCGCGTATTCTTCCCGCGCCCCGGCGTGGTGTTTTTCTTCCAAGCCAGCAAGGGTTTCGCGGAGTGCGTCTTCGGCGGATGCGTACATGGCTCGGCGGATGAAATTGTAGGGGCCGGTGATGTCTTTTCCGTGGCGGCTTTGCGCCATGAGGGCCATGTTGCGGCCTTGCAGGTACCCCTCGCGCGTCATGCAGTTTGGATGGGGCGTACGTAGAAAACGTTTCAATAGCACGAGCAACACATTGGTTTCCTCGACGGGTCGCCGGTAACAAAACGAGGGGAAGGCCCATTTCTTGCTTACCAAATATTGGCTAGCACCCACCTGGCGTTGCCCGTGACCCGTCGTTCACAGCCAAATCAAGCGTCTGCACAGGGCAGTTCAATCCAGAAAATCGACCCTTTGCCTTCCACGCTTTCACAGCCAGTGGTCCCGCCTTCCAAGTCGATGAGTCTGCGGGTGACGAACAATCCCATCCCCGAGCCCTCCGAATCGGCTAGCGACGACTCTTCCAGTTGTTCATGCGGCATCCAGAGCTTGTCCAAATTGTTTGCAGCAATGCCTGGACCCGTGTCCTCCACTTCGATGCGTACTTGACCATCGTGTTTGCGCGAACGGAGCGTGACTTGGCCCCCCGAAGGTGTGAATTTGACCGCGTTTCCAACCAAGTGCCCGAGGGCCAGCTGGAGTCTAGAGCTGTCCGCAATGATGCGATGGTTGCCCCCCTCCACGGTGAGCTCGATTTGTTTCTCCTCCGCAAGGCCTGCATAGAGGCTGTTTGCTGTGGCAAGGACGGTTTCCGTGCCTATGTGCTCGGCCCCAGTGCTTAGGTTTGCTGCTTGCAGATTTGAGGCAGCGGTGAGAGATTCCAGGTTTTCCTTCAGGCGTGCCAAGTTCCGTTCTAGCAGCTCGAGGGGCTCTTCGGCTTCGCTTCCGAGTTGCTCGCGTAGCATGGCGACCCCAAGAGCGAGTGGCGTGAGGGGTGTTGCGAGTTGGTGCGCGGTGCGATTGATGAGGTCCACGGCGAATTGCTGCATTTTGCGGCTGACTTCCAGCTCCTCAAGGGCCCGTTTCCGCTGGGCCTCCGCTTCACGAGCGACTTCCCGATCGGTCACATCCATGGCAGTCCCGAGGATGCGGGTTTTTCCGCCCACGTCTAGGAGGTCGAAGGTGACTTCCGCTTGCCGTTCCGTGCCACTTTTGTGCCGGAGGCGAACCAGGCGATGCCGAACTGGTTTGCCCTCTCGGACATCCTCTAGGATGGCTTCACGGTCAACTGGGTTGGCCCAGAATCCAATGGAGCTCAGGTTGCCCTGCTGCAATTCATCCAGGCTGTATCCAAGGAGGTCGCCGAGGGCTTCGTTGGCGGTTTCAATGTCCCCTTTGGGGGTTGTGACTGCGATGCCAATGGGGCTTGCGGAGAGAATGGTTTGAAGGCGGTCCGTGACGCGGCGCAACCGGCGGGTTTGCTCTTGGACCCGTGCTTCGAGGTTGGCATTGAGGTCCGCGATTTCCCGCGTGGCTTCGCGGACTTGCCGCCTTAGTGCGAAGGCGAAAACGAACCCAAGCAACATGAGGCCGCCCAGGGCCACTGCCGTGTAGCCCACCCAGCCCGGAAGCCCCGCATCCAACTCGGATGGCTCACTGAGGTCGAAGCCAGTCCATTTGACGTAGATGAGTTGGGCTTCATCAGGAGTGATGGCGGCCCGGATGGCATCTACGGCAATCGTTGCCTCAACTGTCTTCGCCCAGAAGCCGACTTCTACTAGGGAAAGCGCGTCCCCAACGGGCCGAAGTTGTTCGAGTTGGCGGACCTGGATTTGGTGGCCGATGATGGCAAGCGGCCCCACGTATGCGTCAATGGTGCCGTTGGCTAGGGCCTGGACGCCTCCAGCGGGCGTCGAGTACGGAACGTATTCCATGTGGGGAAACCGATTCGCGATGACCGACTCGATTGGGCTGCCCTGAATGGTGCTGATGCGTCCCCGAGCATCATCAACTGTTGCCCAGTCATGCGCACCGTTTGTCATGAGAACAATTGGAGTCCATCCCCAGGGCCGGTTCATGGTTGCGAACGCTCCGAGGTCTTCCCGGCTGCCCATGATCCCGACCACATCGACGGTTCCATTTTCCAGCATGGCAACGCCGTCCACGATTTCGTCGAAAGGAACGAATTCGACGGGAATGTTCGCCTTGAGCGCACCGATCGTCATCATGTCCACGCCCCATCCGCCGGGGGTACCGTCGGCCAACGTGAACGTGGAGGGCTCTAGGCTGCTTCCGATGCCGACGCGAAGCGGACGGCCTTCATCCCAGGCTGCGGGTTCGTTCACCGCTGCTAGCACCACCGGGATCAAGAGGATGGCGAGCAATGCAACGGGGATGCGCATGGCCATCGATGGAGGCATCATCTGAAAGGCCTACCGCCTCGTACGGTGAGGGGCGTGACGCCTCCGAAACGGGCGATGCGGCGTTTTGAGTCGAGGCGGAGAGGATTCCGACAAAACCCCCCGCGGCTCACAGCATGGGCAGCAAGGACTCAGCCGCCTCTACCCATTGGTACTGCGCCATGTGCCACAGAGCATCTTGGTACGCATCCGTCTCTTCGAGGCCTTGTGCCGTCGCAGCGGCTATGGCTGCGGCGGCCTTGTTGCGCCAGTGGTTGTTGTGGTCGGTGCTTCCGAACTCGGGGTTCTTGCTGCCAACTTGGTAGCTCATGGCAGTCCACCCGGAGCTCCAGGTGAATCCGAATCCAGGCGCGTCCTCGGCGCTCACGTCGTGCGGGTGCCGTTGGCCAAACAAGTGGCCGGTTTCATGGGAGAACAAGAAATTCACCCAGTCGAAGGTGTAGATGCTCTCGTCGCCTTGGTACTGGGACCCAAACACGGTGCCCCCTTCGTCTCCGCGCATGCGGTCGAGGTCGTTGAAGCTGCTGAGGCTGAACCGGCGGTCGTTGTCCGCATCGTA
>JBMZMP010000108.1:0-4606 GCA_049619235.1 Thermoplasmatota archaeon | reverse complement strand
CCACATCAACGACTCAAAAACCGAACTCGGTAGCCGCGCCGACCGACACGAATGCATTGGCGAAGGGCACATTGGCCCAGAATTCTTTGCAACCCTCGTGAACGATGCACGGTTCCGGGACATCCCGGGTTACTTGGAGACTCCGGGGGGGCCGGAGGTTTGGAAAGAGGAGTTGAAGTTGCTACGTTCCTTTTCGGCGTAGGGCTTAGTTGCGGCGGGCAAGCAAAACGGCCGCTGCGATGCCTGCCACCAGGAGTGCTGGCGTGAAGCCGGGGGTTTCCTCGTTTTCCTTTTCAAGCGCGGCAATGCGGTCGCCGAGGATGGCGTAGTCTGCTTTCAACGTGGCCAGTTGGCTTTCGAGGGCCGTGATTTTGGCTTGCGCTGCGGTCAGGTTTTCCGTGGTTTCCTTGGGGTTGAGGAGGGGGGTTTCGGGGAACATTTGCCCGGACCAGTCGGGGACGGGGCCTGCCACGTTGAAGTGGCCGTCCACGGGGCTTCCCGCAATGGTGCCTTTGAGGTGCAGTTTGTATTGTCCTGGCTCGGTGAGGTAGTAGGGTTCAAGCATGGTGTATCCGCCGGGGACACCGTGTTGGCCCTTCAGGTCTTGTTCGAGGATTTCACCGGAGGGGGATTCCAAGCGGGCTTCCAGGGTGGTGTGTGCGTTCAGGACGGCGGTGCCGTTGCTGACGTAGGAGAGTCGCACATCGAGCCCGGTTTTCATCCAGGTGGTGGTGGGTTCGTTGAGGTTTCCGACCACGATTTTGATGAGGCCGTCGTCGGTTTCCTGGCTCGTGTGTGCTTGGGCGGTTCCTGCGAGGAGGAGCATGGCGAGGAGGATGGGAATCCAGCGCATGCGTTTGTCAAAATTTGAACAGTACTTGAATTTTGTTCAATGATTGACAAAATTGGGCCTGGTCTGCAACCAAAACCTGCTTGCCGCGCACCGGGCGTGTTTACAAGTCCCGCCCACTTCGCCCCACCATGGACCAAGACGCACTCAAGAAACAAGCCGGCGAAGCCGCAGCGGCACTCGTCAAAGACGGAATGATCGTCGGCCTCGGAACCGGCTCCACTGTCAAGTACACCATCCTCGAACTCGCACGACGCGTCCGCGAAGAAGGACTCCAAATCAAAGGCATCCCCACCAGTGTCGAAAGCGAAGCGCTCGCCCAAGAAGGCGGCATTCCGCTCACCAACCTCACCGAAGACCCAATCGTTGATCTCACCATCGACGGCGCCGACGAATTTGACGCCGAATTCAACCTTATCAAAGGAGGCGGGGGAGCACTCACACGGGAAAAAATCGTTGCCTTCGCAAGCAAACGCATGGCCGTGGTCGCTGATGAGTCCAAGGAAGTCAAGAAACTCGGAACCACGTTCGCCCTACCCGTGGAAGTCATTGAATTGGGCCTGACGCCCATCAAGACCTTCCTGGAAAAAGCGGGCGCAGAAGTGACCCTCCGAGGCGACGGCGCCTACCGGACCGACAACGGCAACCCCATTCTGGACGCCAAATTCACCGCCATCGACGACCCGTACGTCCTCGAAGAAGACCTGCTTCTCTACCCGGGCGTCGTGGAATGCGGGCTGTTTTTGGGCCTCTGCACCGACGTGTTCGTCGCCCGGGCAGATGGCGTTCAGAGAATGTCCAGGTCCTGAAGCGTCGATTCCGCTTCCAACGCCTTTTGCCGAATCGCTTCCGCGCGGCTCTTGTAATGGGCCAAGAACTCGCCGCGTTGGAACCGCCGCGAGTACTGGTTCATGGGACGGCCCTTCCCTTCCCGGGGAATGGGCGTCGCCTCCAGCCAGCCCCGCTGCTTCAGTTCACGGACGCCGATGCTCACCTCGGGCTGCCGAAGCCCCGTCGCCTCCATGATTTCCTGGGTGGTGACCGGACTCTGGTCCATCAGGACAGACAAAATGGCTGCCTGCATGCGCTTCTCCCCCAAGGATAACAAAGCATCCTGAATGGCATTTTTGTCCATAACTACTATTTCAATCGTAGAATATATAGACGTTATTCTCGGGGTCGCATGGCCTCCACGGGCACGCAAATGCCGCAAACAGGGGGCCGCCCCCTGCGGCGGGTTTTAAGTGCAGGACAATTGCCAACAGTGTGAACAAAACATTGGTGGAGCCAGGTACGCCCCTCGCGTACAGTGAAGAGCTCCTGCCCGGGACGGGCACATACGACGACGGCGAACAAATTCGCGCCGCCGTCTACGGACAAGAACGGGTCGACCCTGAAACCATGACCATCCACGTGGACGGCGCCGAAGTGCCCGCCGTGGAAAAAGGCGACATCATCCTCGGAGAAATCACCTTCCTCAAAGACGACCTCGCGTCCGTCAAAATCCTGCAAGTCAAAGGCAAAGGCGACCGAAACTTCCAAGCCGCAAGCGACGGAACCCTCCGCGTTCGTAGCGTGGACAAGCGATTCGTCCGCGCCATGCAAGACGAATTCAAGTGCGGCGATCTCATCCGCGCCGAAGTCACCGGACTCAAAGGCGGCCCACAACTCGCCACGGACAAACCCCACCTCGGCGTCATACGTGCCGTCAGCCGCCGCAACTCCAGCCGTCTCCTCGAACTGCAAGGCCGCAAGCTCATCGACCCCGAAACCGGTCACCAAGAAACCCGCAAAATCGCGGACGACTATGGCAGCGGCCAACTGTAACACTTGAGCCGCGCCAAGCGTACATCAAGCGCAAATCTGCCCCGCTTCGAGCAAAGCCGTTTTAATACACCCCTGTGTCGGCGCACCTGTTCCCATGGAGCTGCGCGTCCTTAGCCACGAGAAAAACGAATTGGAAATCGAAGTGCTCGGTGAAAACGAGACCCTCCTCAACCCAATCAAGCAAGCCCTTCTCGCCGACAAGGACGTGGAATTTGCTGAATACATCATTGAGCACCCCATCCTCAGCGTGCCCAAGATTTTCCTCCGCACCAAAGGCAGCGCAAAGCCGGAAACGGTCCTCAAGCGCACCATCAAGTCCGTCGTGAAGGAATTCGACGCCTTCGAAGACGCCTTCGTCGCGGCCCTCAAGTAAATGGACGAGGCCACCATTGGCCTTGCCACCTTCCTCACCGACACACCGGGTTGCCAAGGCCGCCTGCGCTGTGAAATCCCTGACTTCCGCGTCATCGAACTCGGGGACGGCCCCAAGCGAACCGAAGGCAAGTTCAGTGCCGCCCGCATCGAGCTCACCAACTGGGAAACCAACCGGTTCGTGCAAAAAGCCACGCAACGCCTCAAATTGAAGCGCGGCCAAGTGGCGTTTGCCGGCATGAAAGACAAACGTGCCATCAGTGAGCAATGGTTCAGCTTCAAATGCAAACCAGAGCGCGTTCAAGAATTGGAAACCCTCGAAGACGTTCGCATTCTTGACGGCCCCTTCGCCACGCCCCGTGCATGGTATGCCGGCGCGCACACGGGAAATCGATTCGTTCTGCGCGTTCGCGAACACAATGGCCAACTGGACGGCCTGCAAGACATCAAGGACGCGATCAATGCGCACGGCGGCGTTCCAAACTTCTTCGGCCCGCAACGCTTTGGAAGCGGCGTCCGCCCCGTCACGCACCTCATGGGTGAAGCCATCGTCAAAGGCGACCTCGAGGAAGCGGTTCGCTTGTACGTGGGCAACCCCGTGGAGGGCGAACGGGAAGACGCCTTTGCGGCAAGGCAAATCTACGAAGAGACCCGCGACCCGGAAGCGACCCTTGAAGCGATGCCGGTCAAATTGGATTTCGAACGTTCCATCCTCGAACGACTCGTCAAACAACCCGGGGAATGGCGCTACGCTTTGATGGCGCTACCTAGGAACCTCATCAACCTCTTCATCCACGCCCACCAATCCTTCCTCTTCAACCACACCATCAGCGCCCGGCTTCAAGCAGGCCTCGGGCTCAACACGGCGCACATTGGCGACCGCGTCATGGCCATGGAAGAAGACGGCAGCAAAACCACGCTCGTGACCCCTGCCAACCAAGCCCGCGTGCAACGAGAAATTGACGCGGGGCGAGCCACGCTCACCGCGCCACTTCTTGGCATGCACACGGAGATGGCCGATGGAACCCCTGGTGAAATCGAACGGTCCATCGTGGACAAGTACGGCGTCAAAGCCGATTTGTTTGCCTGCCGGGAAATGCCAAGCGTCGCCTCGCAAGGGCTCCGCCGCGGCATCCTGCAACGCGTGGATGACTTGGACGTGCAAATCGTCGACGGCGACCCCGTCATTGCGTTCGGTCTCGGCCGCGGCGCCTACGCAACCGTCGTGATGCGGGAATTCATGAAAGCGCCCATCTTGAACTACTGACGCGCAGAATTCGCGAGTCAAGCCTCATAAGCTCCAAGGTGGATGCTACGGCATGAATGCATCATTCAAGGTGACGCAGAAGCTTCGCCGCGTCCTCATTGTCCTCCTGTTGCTTGGGGCCATTCTATCCATGTGGACCGCCACGGCGCGGGACGACTGCGGTTTCTGCACCGCCAACCTGCCAGCTGCCGCCATGGGCAACATCGCCGCCACCGGTGCGCTTGCGCTCGGCACCGGTGTAGGCCCCCTTCACCGCGCCGAAGAGCTCGGCGGCGGCGAGCGAGGGTGGT
>JBMZMP010000107.1:227-4764 GCA_049619235.1 Thermoplasmatota archaeon | reverse complement strand
CGATGAAGAAGCGGTTGTGGCGGTTGGGGGACTTGCCTTCGAAGGGGGCGGGGCTTGCGTTTTGCACTTGTTCACGGTACACAACGATGGGCTCACCGACGATGATTTCGAGGTTGTAGTCGCGCTCGATGCGGTGTTGAATGATTTCCAAGTGGAGTTCACCCATACCGGACATCAAGTTTTCACCGGTTTCTTGGTTGATGCTGAGTTGCAGGGAAGGGTCACCCTTGCTGACACTGCGGAGCGTGTCCACGAGTTTTGGCAAGTCCTTCATGTGCTTGGCTTCCACACTGACGGTCACGACGGGGTCGGACACGTGGATGATGCGTTCGAAGGGATCCATTTCTGGGTCGCTGGTAAGGGTCATACCGGCCATGGCGTCGCGGAGACCGGTCACTGCGGCGATGTTGCCGCTGGTGATCTTGTCGATGGCCACACGGTCGGCGCCGACCATCATGCCCACTTGTTGCACGCGGTTCTTGGTCTTGGTCCCGGCGATGTGGAGTTCGTCACCGCGGGTGAGGCTTCCGGAGAAGAGACGTCCGACTGCGATTTCACCGGCGTGGGGGTCCATCATGATCTTGGTGACCATGAAGGTGGTGACACCCTTTTGGTTGGATGCCAGCATGTCCTTTCCGGCTTGGCTTTCGAGGTCGCCGTTCCAGATGTGGCGGATACGGTAGTCTTGCGCGGTCTTTGGACTTGGCAGGTTCTTGACCACGCTGTCGAGAACGACGGTGGCGATTGGGCATTCCTTGGCGAGGAGTTTTTCGTCGCCGCCGTTGCAGAGTTCGAAGATGCGGGGGAAGCCGATCTTGTGTTCTTGCATGTATGGGACGCTCATGCCCCAGTTGTGGTAGGCGGAGCCGAACATGACGGTGCCGTCTTCGATGCGGACGCCCCACTTGCCCTTGAATTCCTTGGGCAGGTTCTTGTTGATGAGGCCGTTCACTTGGGTGATGATCTTCACGAATTGGGCTTGCATTTGCTCTGGGGTGACCTTCAGCTCGTTGATGAGGCGGTCCACCTTGTTGATGAAGAGCGTGGGTTGCACTTTTTCACGGAGTGCTTGGCGCACCACGGTTTCGGTTTGTGGCATGGGGCCTTCCACGGCGCAGCACAGGATGATGCAGCCGTCGACGGCGCGCATGGCACGGGTGACGTCGCCACCGAAGTCAACGTGACCGGGGGTGTCGATGAGGTTGATGAGGTAGGGGTTGCCACCTACTTGGTGAACCATGGATGCACTTGCGGAGTTGATGGTGATTCCACGTGCTTGTTCTTCTTCGTCGAAGTCAAGGGCGCGTTGTTCACCGGCGAGGTCTGCGGACATCATGCCGGCACCGGCCAACAGGTTGTCACTGAAGGTGGTCTTTCCGTGGTCGATGTGCGCCGCGATGGCGATGTTACGAATGCCATCCAAGTTGTCCATGATGGTGGTGGCGAGTTTGATGTTGTCTTCTTTGCGTCCCATGACTTCACCTTTGGTGTTGTCAGCCCAGGCAAAGCCTAGGCTGGTGCTTATTGCGCGGCAGGAGAGGCCCGTTTAAAGGGTATGGTCTCCCATTTGACGCTCCCTTCTGGCGGCCGGGGAGCGATCGGGGCAACGGCGCCCTGGTTTGCACCCGGTTTTTGGCAAGTTTGGGGCGGTTTTGGGGGCCGTTTCATTTTCATTTGGGACCATGTTCCTTAAGTAAGGTTGGAAAACCGTACACCTCGATGGTATCCAAAACCATTCTTGCCGTAATGCTGGTTGGTGCGTTCGGGCTGCTGCCCGTGAGCGCCATGACTGCCCTTGACACTGGTCTTGAACCGGTGGACAAAGTGGAGGACCGAATCCTTGCCGAGGCCGACCCCGTTGTTGACCCTGCCATGGATGCGGTGAGCCGCGTTCAGTCCGCTGTTGACGAAGTCCTTTCCTGTCAAGTCTTGGTGAAGGTCCCAGTGATCATCTTCTACGGCGACATCGTCGACGAGAGGACCACGAACGACCAACTGCGCGTACAGCGCGTGGTCACCGAAGTGAAGGAAGTGGTGGATGTGCCCATTCTGAAGACTTCCACGGTGACCGTTTGGGCACCCACAGGCGTCCTTGGGTTCCTGGAGCCGGTGACGAAGCAGGTCACGGAAATCGTTGGGTATGACCAAGAAGAAATCGTGGAAAACCACGTGGTAAACGTTGCCGTTGACCTGTCGTGGACGGAACGCTACGTGGAATGGAGCGAGCCACACCCCGTGGACGTGTACCTGCCCATGGCTGCTGGGGCTGCTTTCCTGACGGAGGGCTCCGTTGAGACGGTCTGCGACGACGTCACCGTCTCCCAAACCATGCCTCACTTTGGCCGCAACGGCCACGACTACGTGCACTGGCACATTGGCCGCGAAATGGACTCCCACGAGGATGGCTGGCACCTACGCCACTACAAAGTGGACACCCGCCTCGCCGAAATCGAGGACCTAGACCGCCCCATGCGCGCCTGCTTGCTGTGCCCCACGGTGCTCTGGAACGATGCCACCATCGCCGTTGACGACGCGATTGAAGGCTTCGTCCCAACCAAGGACACCGCAGTGCCACGCAGCGGCGAAACCGCGCCAGTGCAGGAAGCAGAACCCCACACCGGTTCCCAAGTCGTGCTGCCCGCCAGCACCATGGCGTTCCTGGCCATCGTGGCAAGCGCCTTGGTGGCAGCTGGCCTGATTGCGTACAATCGCCTGCGAAAGTAAACCGCAGCGTGACCTTTTCCTTTTCCCCTGTTTTGATCAATAAAAAAATGAAAGGAGAGAGAGGAAAAGGTTGGGCCGGAGCCTTTGCTGAGGTCGGAGTGCTCTAACGAGCGCTCTTCGCATTGTACTGCACGTCGTGCAGCACTCGCTCAGGCGCTCTAACGAGCGCTCTTCGCTACGCGTTCCATTTCGTCCTTCTTGCCAACGGCGAAGGAGGAAGCGTCGGCCTTGGCGGCCTTCATGATTTCGTCAGCGAGGCAGTGCGCGGCGGGCTTGGTGCTCTTGTGGCTACCAGCCAGGCCACCCTTTGCGATGTTGCGGATGGCAATGTCGAGGCGGCGCAGGGGAGCGACGTCAACGGCCTTGGGGACGTTGATGCCACCGTAGCGGAGGCGAGTCACTTCTTCGCGGGGAGCTGCGTTTTCGATGGCGCTCACGAGCACTTGCAATGGGTTGTCGCCCTTGCTGCGGTCGTGGATGCGGTCGAAGGCGTCGCTGACCACGGTGTAGGCCTTGCCCTTCTTTCCGTTGTACACGGCGGAGCGCATGACGGAGTTGATGAGGCGTTCGACGAGGTTCGTCTTGGACTTGGCAAAGCGCTTGTTGGCGTGGCGGGCACTGCTGTGTGGCAGACCAATGATGCTGAGCTTGATGTAGCGTTGCAGACCAGGGTCTTTCACTTCGATGCCGCTGGTTTCGTACTTGCCGAAGAGCGGGGTGCTTGGGAGTTCCACTTCGGGAACGGCAGGGGCCGTTTCTTCTGCGGCCACTTCAACGAGTTGTTCTTCCGTAATTTCTTCACTCATGATGTTCACCGCATTGGTTTTTCGATCTTGCCGCTCACGAGTTCAGCGAGTGCGACGTTGTTGACCTTGATGACTTTGTAGCGAACTCCGGGAATGTCCCCGTAGGAACGTCCCATGCGGCCACCGATACCTTCGATGAGCACTTCGTCGTGCTCGTCGATGTAGTTGATGGCTCCGTCGCCCACTGCGAAAGCAGTGACTTGACGTCCGTTGCGGATCAATTGAACCTTGACACACTTGCGGATGGCGGAGTTTGGTTGCTTGGCTTCGATGCCGACTTTTTCGACGACGATGCCACGTGCTTGTGGGATGCCACCGAGAGGGTCAGCTTTCTGCTTGAGGCGCAATTCGCGGGTTTTGAAGTAGCGGTCGCTCCAGCGGAACTTTTGACGGTCCCCCTTGAGTTTGCGCGCGGCGTTGATTCCTGTTGCCATGGAAATTCTCCAGTTTATGGGTGTTTGACCGTGGAGTCTGGGCCAGCCGCCAAGCGTACCAGTCCCCAGGCCCGAGTTTTACCTCAGGCTCTCGGATACAAAATCGGCCGACATGGGTGTGGTATAAAAGGTTGGGGGGAGGGGATAAGGAGTCGGCTGGCGCCGATTGTGCGTGGCTTACGCGATGCTGATCTTGAGCACGTTGATGCTGGATCCGCTGGCGTGGACGTGGAACTCGCTGTAGTCTGCGATGTTCATGTCGGCCATGTATTCGCCGGAGCCGTTGGTGACGGTGAAGTCGTCCATGTGTTCGAGGGCGCCGGTTTCTTCGTTTTCACCGACGAGCCAGGCAGTGTAGGAGCTGCCGGCGGGGAGTCCGGTGATGGTGTAGGTGAGTTTGTTGCCGCTGTATTCGGCATCCACTTTGGCGCCACCGAGGGATTCGGCTAGGGCGAATCCGCCGCCGTTTCCGGGGGCGGTTGCGATGACGAGGTCGTTGTAGCGGATTTGGGCTTCGGTGTACATGCCGGTGAAGTCTTCACCAGGGAAGGCCTTCTCGATGCTGTAGGATCC
>JBMZMP010000107.1:0-217 GCA_049619235.1 Thermoplasmatota archaeon | reverse complement strand
TCGCCTTCCAATGGGCCGATGTGCTTTTCGCCGTTGGTTCCGTTCAAGTAGAGCATGTAGCCGCTTGCGATGGGGAGTTCAATGGCTGCGATGGAGACAATGGAGTATGCGTCGCTGCACGTTTCAGCGCCGGCTGGGCCAGCAATTGCGTCAGGGGTGCATTCCAGGATGGCTTCCAGTTCGGTGCCAGCGTATGGGTAGGGGTTGTTGGCTGGTT
>JBMZMP010000106.1:3600-4793 GCA_049619235.1 Thermoplasmatota archaeon | reverse complement strand
CGACGAGGTACAGGCTCACGTATGCTTCGCAGCCTTCGTGCGCGACCCAGTAGTCGTCCCAGTTTTCATCGAAATGCCACCGCAGTGCATCAAGGTCTCCGGTGCGCAAAATGGCATCCAGAACCGGGTCATCAACGGGCAGCAAACGACCTTCCAAGTCCACGTGCACGTTCCCCTCCCCGAGGAGGGCTTCCCATTGCTTTGTGAGCTTGGGGGCATCGGCCAAGGCGAGGGCGCTTTGGTATTCAGGAATGGTTTCCGTGAGGGTCGTGGCGCGGCTTGCCACGATGAGCGTGATGGCATGGCACTCTTGCAAACTGACCGGGTACAGGGGCCCTTGCAGGAGGCGGTAATGGGTGGCGTGCAGGATGGCTTGGTGCAGAACCGGCACGGAGACGGGGCTGCTGCTAAGCGGCTCTTCCCAGCTGTTGAAGGCGCCGACCCAGGGGTCCGCGGCGGCACTCGCATCCATGATGAGTAGGCCCTGCCTTTCCCCGAACACGCGGGCGTCGTCCACGTGCCCCGTGCTGTACACCACGCGGTACTGGTTCGCCCCCCCAAGGTGCAGGAACACGAGCGCAGGCGTTTGTTTCGAGAGGGACACGCCGTTTGCAGGCAAAGCAGCCGCGAGCCAGTCCTCAATGGCGGTGGCATTCACGCCTCCGGGGCCGCGGTGTTCTTCCATTGCGGCGAGCAAATCCTGTTTCAAGGCAGAAAGATCATGCACGGAGTAGTTGGCCGTGGGGAGCATGGCGTTTGGAACTTGGGAGCCGCCTCCGGCGCTGTCCAGCAAGAAGTTTCGTGGGAAGTCGTAGACGTAGTGATCCACTGTTTCGTCGAGGAGGGAGGCGCGGAGGGTGTCTGCGTATCCTTCGTCAAAGCCAATCAGCACCACAGGAACTGGGATGTCCATGTGGACGCGGAGGTCGTCCACGCGCACGTCGGCAAGGGCGGGCGAGGTTTCTGTTTCTGGTTCCGGGTCTTCGCTGAGGCAACCGGAAAAACTGAGCATCAAAAACAGTCCAAGGACGAAACCGCGCATGACGGGAAGCAACCCTGCCGCTGTTTTACGGTTGCGGCGCGGCCCATGCTTGGAGCCCGGCAATGGCGGCATCGATGGCCAGGAGCAATTCCGGTAGCACCGCGTCCGCGTCTTCTTGCTCCCAACGGAAGTCGCCAGTTTCCTTCGTCTC
>JBMZMP010000106.1:0-3590 GCA_049619235.1 Thermoplasmatota archaeon | reverse complement strand
TGACCAGGTCGCCCATTTCCTCCGTGTCCTCTTCTTCAAAGTAGGTGAGCGTCAGGCTCGTGGGCTTGATCCAATGGGGTACGCGCGCCGGCAATTCGTACGCGGTTCCCGCCGTTTGCACCCGCATCACTTCTCGAAGGAGGTGCGGAGCGCCGCCGTGGAACCGGTCGCCTTTTGGGTCCGGGGTGGCTTCGTAAATGGAGTGTTCCATGCCCCCGAGCAAGATGTTGCCCCGGATGGCGCCGCCGTGGTAATGGATGGTGCCATAGTATTGGTCGCTGAAGTCACTCATGCCCGGGTGGAACACGTGCATGTTGCGGGTCCAGCCATCCTTCTTGGGAAGCCCCCACTTGAGCATGTCTCCGTACTCGTCCATGTCCGCCATGCCCTCCGCTTCCAGAACGGCCTTGCATTCCAGCAGGAGCTCCAAGTGCCGTTGCGGCGACAATGTGGTTTCCTGCAAGGGTTTCCAGTCGAGCATGCTATGTGATTCTCCGGAGTGGGGTCTCTGTGGATGCGCCGAACCATTTCCTCCGTTTTGCACTTTGGTGGGCCGGCGGCATCTTGCTCAGTGTCTTGTTGACACTCAGCGTCGTGTTGGAATGGTGGTAAAACAACAGAGAAAAGGGAGGAAAAGGGAGTTGGAATCTCACTTGGATTCCATGTACGCGTAGGGGTCCGAAGGAGCCCTACGTGAGGATGAATCGAAGCTTACTTCGATTCCATGTAACCGCAGGTGCCGCATGCGTGGCGGTCGCTGTGTTCTCCCATGAACACACCGGGGCCACACTTGGGGCATTCCTTGCGGAGACGGACGAGCTTGTCGCCGTCGATTTGGTAGTACTTGTTGCCGGGCATTTCGATGTTGTTGCGCTTCATGAAGTGAGGGCGCTCGGTGGCTTGGGCAGCCTCAAGGGTTGCGTAGGCGCGAGCGACGCCGCGGGTTGCGGCCATGCCAGTTGCGGATTCCATGTGGTCAATGACCACGAGGCTGCTCTTGGCGCCGATTTCGCTTGCGACGAGTTCTTTCATTTGTTGGCGGGTTGGGGTGGTTGCTCCTGCGTGGCGAAGGACGAATTTGACGTCCTTGCGGTTGAAGAGAGCGTTGTCCACGACTTCCGTGATTTCGATGCTCATTGTTTCATCTCCACCGGGCCTTTCGGCCGGGCTTCCCCGATGGGGCATGGCGACCGACAAAGGAGGTGTATAAAAGCGGTTAGGCCGGCGCGGCCGTGTGAAGATGCACGTCCGTTTGCGGGTACGGGATGCGGCATCCGGCTGCGGTGAGTGCTTCCTTCACGGTTTTGTGGAGATCCGCTTGGGCTTGCCAGTAATTCCCCGTGGCGACCCATGGCCGCACTTGGAGCCCAACAGCGTTGTCGCCCAGGTTCGTGACTCGAACCGATGGCGCGGGGTGTGGTAGGACGCGGTCGTCTGCGGAGACCGCCGCGAGGATGGCTTGCACGGCTTGGTCCACGTCGTCATCGTAGTGAATGCCCACCAAGACGTCGGCGCGACGGGCCGGTTCCCGGGTATGGTTGATGATGGTGCCGCCGAGGACCTTGCCGTTTGGCATGGTGACCAATTTGCCGTCCCCTGTTTTGAGGACGGTGAGTGCCATGCCGAGGGAAACCACGTCGCCGGAGTCTCCACTGATGGTGACTGTGTCCCCCACGTGGAATGGGCGGTACACGAGAAGCATGAGCCCCGCTGCGAGGTTTCCAAGGGTGTCTTTGAGGGCAAAGCCCACGATGAAGCCACTGACGGCGATGCCGCCGGCGAGCGCCGCAGGATCTACGCCCAGATAGGAAAGTGCCACCACGAAGGTGATGGCCCATACGCCGATGTCCATGGTGCGAACCAGGAAGGTCCGGGCCGTGTCATCGACGAATTTGTTGCGCTTCAAGGCACGGTCCAAGATGCGGTCCAGGATCCAGTCCACCACGTATCCGATGAGGAAGACGGCGGCCACCTTCAGAAGCGTCAGGACCCATTCGGGCAACGCCAGCAAGTCGTTCCAGAGTTCGGCAAGCATACCGCGGCCAGTGCCGGAAGTTGATAGAACCTATTGCATGCGTTGCAAGATGAACGCGACGCTTTCGCGGAACTCCTCGTCAATGGTGACAAGGATCATGCCCCGGCCGGGAGCACCGTACAGGACTTTGGCGCCGAGGGGCGCCTCCATGAAGGCGGGCAAGCCGAGGAGGTCTTCTTCGCCTTCCACGACGATGCGCGTGGTGCCCTCTGCCGCAATGGCATCGCGCACCGCTTGCCATGCAGCCCGCGTCACTTGGGCAGCGGGGTTGTCCACGCGGATTTCTTGGTCGCCCCAGGTGGAGAGTTCCGCCACGAAGTTGGGGTCTTGGTCGCCGCGCTTGGTTTTGTAATCACAAACGAAGACGTTGGGTTGGAGGCCCATTTGTTTGGCCGTGAGGCTCACCACGTCCCCGACGCAAATCAAGAAATCATTGGGGCCCACGTGGTTCAAAAGTTGGGGAGATTGGATGAGGGGGCCGAAGTCCTTTGCGAATTCGCTGCGGAGCTCGTCCGGGAGAATGTAGGCTTGATCCGGGATCAGCGAGGGACCCAGGTGCCGTCCTCTCCGTGTTGGAAATGTGCATCCACCGCGCGCCAGGCCGCCTTGAGGGCGTGCGCTTCACTGCAGCGCCATCCAAAGTCCTCGTTGTACGTTGCGAGGAAGATTTCCTTGGCGGCGTCGGGGAGGTTCTTGGCATCCTTGCTTGGCATTTGGTCGATGCTGCCGATCATGTTACCGAACCTTGAGTGCGTAGCTGCCGGCAACGGTGATGTTCATCGCTTCTGCCAGGTCGCTCTTTTCTGGGTCCATCACGCTGAGGAATCCTGACCAGTTTTTGCTGGTTGGGCCGCCGCAGAGAGGGCAAACTGCATCTTCGCTGATGTAGTGGTCGGTTTTGCAGGCCCTTTGCATTATGCAGCCACTCCAGCTTCCTTTGCCTTGCGGCGTTCTTCTTCAATCCATTCGAACTTGCCGAGGCCGGGTTGGCGCATGGTCAAGCCAATCTTGGATTGGCGGGGGCTGAGTTCGTTGAGGCTGCTGGTGACGACGCGGCTGCGAACGTTTTCGAATACTTCGAGGAAGGCACCGGTGTCCTTTCCGACGAGGCGTTCGTTGTGCACGTCTGCGGTCATGAAGTCGTTCATGACTTGGCTCATGTGGACGAGGGCGTCGAGTGGGCCAATGTGAACGAAGGCGCCGAATTCGACGACTTCTGCCACGTATCCGTCCACCAGTTCTTGGCTGTCGGGTTTGAAGACCAGGGCGTCGAAGGCGACTTTTTGGTAGATGCTGCCGTCGCCGTGGATGACTTGGCCTTCGCCAACGGGGGTGACGTTCATGGTGAGAACGACGATGCCGGTGTCCTTGTTGAGGGTGCCCTCAAAGTTTTCTTGAACGAGCACGGCGATGGTTTCGTCGAGGTCGTCGGTCATGCGTTCTGGGGGGATGCGAACGGTGTCGCTCTCCTGAATAATACGGTACATGGCATTCGCTCCGGTGACTGGGCGGCCCAAGATGGCCTCATTTTAATGGTTTGGTAAAGAACGGAAGG
>JBMZMP010000105.1:0-4822 GCA_049619235.1 Thermoplasmatota archaeon | reverse complement strand
GAATTGCAGCAGGGAAGACCCGCTCCGTAGACGCGGGGCACGTGCACTGGCAAGGCGGCGAGCATTTCACAATCAACGTGTTTGGCATCGCGTTTGCTGCGAAAGTGGCTGACCGTACGAACCGGAAATACAAGTGGATGGGGCCCTTTGGCTACACCGCCGCCGTGATTCGAGAAGTGGCTGGCATGAAGGCTGGGCGCACCGAATTGGTGATTGACGGCGTCCGGCAAACCGTGGATGCGCCGCTGATGACCATTTGCAACACCATCCACACGGGCGGCGCGATGAAGATGGCCCCCATGGCCAAAACCGACGACGGACTCCTCGATTTGCTGCGGCTCGACCCCGTTGGGCGCGTGCAACTGTTGACCCGCATTTTCCCCAAGATCTTCGACGGCAGCCATGTGGAGCACCCCAAAGTGCATTTCCACCAAGGCAAGGAATTCCACATGGCCCCGGACACGCCCACGCCGCTTCTCATTGATGGCGACGTCATGGGGCAAACCCCCGTCAGTGTCACGGCCATCCCAGCCGCGTTTGAGCTGCTTGCATAGGCTTGGTGCACTTTAAGAACGAGGCCGAAGTGGAAACCGCGTGGCGTTTACGCAGAAACAAGCGGAGGAATTGTACCACATTCAAGGCTGGGGCGACGGGTACTTCCGCGTCAACAGCAAAGGGCACCTGTGCGTGCGCCCTGACGGGAAACAGGACGTGGACTTGCACCAAGTGGCCCGTGACTTGCAAGCTGACGGCATCTCCACGCCCCTCGTGCTTCGGTTCCCGCAAATCCTGTGCCACCGCGTGGAACGCCTCAACCTTGCATTCCAAAACGCGCTCAAGCAAAACGGTGCCAAGGTTCGGTACCGCGGCGTGTTCCCCATCAAAGTCAACCAACGACGGGAAGTGGTGCAGGAATTGGCCCGCTCCGGGCGCAAGCACCAGTACGGGTTGGAAGTGGGCAGCAAAGCGGAATTGATTGCCGCCTTGACCATGGACCCCAACCGCAAGAGCCTCCTCGTGGTCAACGGCTTCAAGGACAAGGCGTTCCTGGAAGCCGCCTGCCGCGCCACCGCATTCAAAGACGAAGTGGTCATCGTTCTCGACGAAGTGGGCGAACTGCCCCACCTGCTGCCACTCCTCGAGAACCTTCCAAACAAACCCATTCTTGGGCTGCGCCTCAAGCTGCGCTCCAAGTCCCCCGGGAAATGGGCCCTCAGTGGTGGCGAGAAGGCCAAGTTTGGCTTGACCATCCCCGAAGTCATGTGGGCCATTGACGAGTTGCGAAAAGCCGGCCACTTGGACCGCTTGCAAGTGCTCCATTTCCACATCGGCAGCCAACTCAGCCACATTCGTCGCATCAACCAAGGCGTCCGGGAAGCCGCCCGCATCTACACGGAGCTCCGGAAACTGGACGTCCCCATTCGCCTCATGGACGTGGGCGGCGGCATGGGCATCGACTACGACGGCAGCGCCAGCAGCAGCCACAACTCCTGCAACTACACCATGGAGGAGTACGCCAACACTGTCGTGGCCACCATCAAGGACACCTGCGACGAGGCGGAAGTGGACATGCCAGACATCATCAGTGAGTCCGGGCGGGCCGTGGTGGCGCACCACGCCGTTTTGCTGACCAATGCCCTTCGACGCATCCCATACCTCGTGTTGCAACCAGAAGGGGAACAACACCCAGACGACCCCACGAGCCTCGGCAACCTGTACGCCTTGTTTGACGAATTGGACGCCAAGAACGTGTACGAATCGTTCCACGACGCCGTGCAGTACCGCGAGGACCTACACACCCTGTTTGATCTTGGGCACTTGGACCTCCCGTCCCTGAACCGCGGCGAAAAACTGCTCCGGGCCTGCTTTGCTCGCATGAAGGAAATCATGGAAGCAGAGGACGAAACGGAAGCGGAGGAATACACGCAACTGCGAGACTTGCTGGGCCAGAAATTGGTGTGCAACTTCAGCATCTTCCAAAGCGTCCCCGACGTGTGGGGCGTCAAGCAACAATTCCCCATCGTCCCCATTCACCGGCTCCGCGAACGCCCCGGCGAAGTGGCCACCCTCGCAGACATCACGTGCGACAGCGACGGCGAAATCCGACGCTTCATCGACCCCCACGGCACCAGCTCCGAGTTGCCGGTCCACAGCCTCCGGGACGAACCGTACATCCTCGCACTCGCACTCGTGGGAGCCTACCAAGACAGCCTCGGCGACTACCACAACCTCTTCGGGGAAACCAATGAAGCATTCGTAGAAGTGGTGGACGGCAAAGTGGAAGTGGGCCGCATCACGGACGGCAGCAAAGTTGGGGACATGTTGGAATGGGTCCGCTACGACGCCAAGGACCTCAAACGCCGCATTCGCCGCCGCGTGGAACGCTTGCGCCAATCGGGTCGAGTGGACGCCACGGAAGCCAAGGAATTGACGCAGTTGTTCATCACCATGATGGACGGCACCACGTACCTGGAGACCCTGTGAAGCGAACCTGGCGTGCATTGGACACCTTCTTTGTCTGCCTCGCCGCCGCGTTCGTGTTCTTCATCAGTGCCATGGCCGCCGCGCTTGCCCTCAAATTCTCCGGCAACACCGTGACCACCAGCCAAGCCAACGCCTTGCTGAACTACGCGTACTGGACCACGTACCCAACCGGCCTCGGGGCACTCGTGGCGCTCTTTTGGCACTGGATTCGGTTCTACCGCGGCGACTACGCGCCCAGTTGAGCCACCCCGGTCGGTCGGCAACCCCTTTAAGAGCCAAATCTCTCCCGGACATAGGTTGGTGAACAGTGGCGCGATTTGATGAATTCATGAGCAACAGCATTGCGGGGCTCTCCATTTGGAGCAGCCGCCACGCAAAGGTCGTAATGAGCGTCATGCTGGTGCTGACGTTGGTGTTTGGCTTCGGCATCACCATGATCACGACGAACGTGGACACCGCCGACGTGCTGCCCCGCGGCAACCCGAACACGGACGCCGCCAAGAACCTCACCAGCCAGTTCCGCAGCACGTTCACGCAGCAAGTGACGTTCCAGTTGCACGTGGACGAAAACGGCAACGATTGGGCAGCCGGAAATGCGTTGCACCCGGCGCGCATGAGCCCCGTGGATCGGCTCAACATCACGGATGAAGTGTACATCCGCGCCATGCAGGAATTGCAGTTCTTCATCCAGGACGCGACCAATTTTGATCGCGCCATCAGCATCAACAACATCTACGCCCTCGTCAATTGGACCGTGGCTGGTGGGGAAGGCGTCGCGGACGACAGCGCCTTTGCCCTGCCCCCCGGGGATTCCCCATTGAACGAGGCGCAGTACCTCGTCGTGGACCAAGCGACGAAGGCCGCTGTGCTGGACACGGTGGACACGCTTGCAAGCCCAAGTTGGAACCACGCGGCCATGTTGTTCATGCCCGCCTCCGACAACACGGACAACCTCCGCGACCTTGGGCAATCGATCATCGATGCCCGCGAGGCGTGGCTCGAAGCCGTGGAGAACGGCGAAACCACGTACACCATTTGGGGCAAGGACAACCCACCCCGCTTCACCGTTGACTTCCCCGTCGCCAATGCGCACAGCAGCAGCCTCGTGGAAAACGACCTGGTGAAACTCATGCCAGTCATTGGCGTGTTCATCATTGTCTTCCTCTACTTCGCATTCCGCGATGTGCGCGCCATCGTCATCAGCTTCACCAGCCTCGGCGCTGGCGTCGTCTGGACGTACGGCATCATGGGGTACATGGGCATCGCGCTCAACACCCTCAACATGACCATCGTGCCTCTCATCATGGGGGTGGGCATCGATTACGCCATCCACATGATCAACGAGTACATGGAACACAAGTCCCATGGCGCCACGGACGAGGAAGCGTTCCGACAAGCAGGGCACCGCGCGGGTCTTGCCATGTTCATCGCCACGTTGACCACGGTGCTTGGCCTCGTGGTCATGATGGTCAGCCCCAGCCTCCTCATGGCCCAACTTGGGTTCTTGAGCGCCGTGGCCATTTCCGCCATTTACATCATCACCCTCACCTACATTCCCGCCGCCTTGACCCTGTGGCCTGGTCGCAACAAGACGGCCACGTTCAAGCCAAGCAAGGTCATGCCCGCCATGGCCCGCGGCGTCACCAAGGCCCGCGTGTTCATGCTCCTCGTGGTTGGTCTTCTCACGGTGGGTGCCTACCTCAGTAGCTTGAACCTCGAAAAGGAAGCGTTTGGCGACCCGGGGAAAAACTTCCCCGCGGACGACTCCATTCGCCAAGAACACGAGCAAGGCTTGGAGTACTTCTACGAACAAGAGAACCCAAGCATCAAGACCAACATTTTGACGTTTGAAGGGCCCAACATCCTCACCCCGACAGCGATGGAATACTATCGGTCCATTGAGGCCAACTTGGCCGTGAAAGACCGCATCGTCGGTGACACGTTGCGCACGGTTCCGTTCTTCCTTGAAACCTGGCTCACCGTGAAAGGCGGCGCGCTCTGCGTCCCGGGCGCATTGGTCGCTCCGAGCCTGCCCGGTGCATTGGACGGCGTCCTGGAGCCAACGGCTGGAAGCGGCGTTCCCTGCACCCGGCAATTGGCATTCCCATCCACGGAGCAGGAAATCAAGGACGAAGTCCGTGGCATGTTTGAAAGCCCCATGAAGGAGCTTGCAAGCATCATCATGAACTACCCCACCGTGCTTTCCAACCCAGACAAGGGCATGACGGCGCTCACCTTCGGCGTGGACGCACTCACCTACGACGAAGCAGAAGAAGCCTGGGACCAAGTGCAAGACGCCATTGCCCAAGCCAACCGTGAATACGGCGGCAACCCCCCA
>JBMZMP010000104.1:0-4870 GCA_049619235.1 Thermoplasmatota archaeon | reverse complement strand
CAACGACCCCGCGGACAAGGAAATCAACGTGTACCGGGTACACGAGCCGCACCAATACGTGCAGATCATCGAAAACACGCGAACCCATGAGCGATTCTACCACGCCATCGAACCCCGCCTCACCCACGCAGAACAAGCGCTCCTGGACTTCATCGAAACAACCCTTGTGGACGTCTTGGACATGCAACCCTCCGAACTGGACGGGCGTGACCTCAAGAAATACATCATCGAGAAATTCGAAGGCGTCCTGAAAGACTACTCCATCAATTTCAAGAAACTCGCCAAGGACGAAGCGGGCCAACAAGCCACCAAAGATCGCTTGCTATACTACGTGCTCCGGGACTTCATCGGAGAAGGCCCCATGGACATTCTCATCAACGACCCGGACATTGAGGACATCTCCTGCGACGGGCCACACCAACCCATTTTCGTCTACCACCGCATCTACGAAGCACTCACCACCACGATTCGCTTCAAGAGCGAAGAACACCTGGACAGCTTCGTCATTCGGCTCGCCCAACGGGCCGGAAAACACGTCAGCATCGCCGAACCCATCCTCGATGCGACCATGCGCGACGGCAGCCGGTTGCAAGCAACACTCGCCAAGGAAGTGAGCGCATTCGGTTCCACGTTCACCATTCGGAAATTCAAGGAAGTTCCATTCACCCCGCTCGACCTCGTGCAGTTTGGCACCATGAGCAGCGAAATGCTCGCCTACCTGTGGCTCGTGATTCAATACCACATGAGTGCCATGTACGCAGGCGGTACCGCATCCGGAAAAACCACTGGCTTGAACGCCTTGATGATGTTCATTCCGCCGCAAAACAAAGTGGTCACCATTGAAGACACCCGTGAAATCCGCGTGCCGCAACCCAACTGGATTGCCGGCATCACCCGAGGCGGCTTCGGTCCCCGCGACAACAACGGCCACCAAAGCGGGGAAATCGACATGTTCCAATTGCTCAAGAACGCCCTCCGTCAACGCCCCGAATACATCATCGTGGGTGAAGTGCGTGGGGCAGAAGCGTACAGCTTGTTCCAAGCCATGGCCACCGGCCACGCGGCGTACGGAACCATGCACGCCGACAGCGTGGACGCGGTGATTCACCGGTTGGAAAGCGACCCCATCAACATCCCCCGGTCCCTCTTGGAAGCCCTCGATGTGGTTTGCATCCAAGTGCAAACCAGGGTGGGCGACAAGCGGGTGCGGCGCACCAAGGAAGTGACCGAAATCGTCGGCGTGGACCCCAACACCCGGGAAATCCTCACCAACGAAGTGTTCACCTGGGATCCCACCATCGACCAATTCAAGTTCACCGGCGTCAGCTACGCATTGGACCGCATCGCACTGGAAGCTGGAACCTCCCTGCAAGAAATCCTGCAGGAAATGAAGGACCGCGTGCAACTCATTGAGTCCCTGCTGAAGGCGAAGGTGAACAAGTACGAACTCGTGGCGAACATCCTCAACACGTACTACAAGGACAAACCTGCCATCATGCGCCGGCTCAAGGAGGGCCGACCTTGGCAGTAAGCGGGTTCCAACGAACCGCATTCCGCTACTTCGGCAAGCGTGCCCAAAACAGCAAAACCCTACCGGACCTGCAACGCCAGCTCGTGCAAGCACGGATCTCCGTGCGCGCCGAGTTGTACCTCGCAAGCGCCTGGTTTGTCGGCGCCATCTCGGCCATCGTCGCCACCGTCCTCTTCCTCCTCGGCGTCACCGTCGCCGTCACCTCAATGGGCGTCAACCCCGCGTTCTACGTCCTCGTGGCCGTCGGCCCCCTGTTCGGGTGGTACCTCGGGTCCTTCGCGATCCTCAGCGACGCGCCCAGCAAGGCCAAGAAGCGAGGCAAAGACATCGACATGCGGTTGCCGTTTGCAACCAACTACATCGCAGCCATGAGCAGCGCGGGTGTCATTCCCGCCGAAGTGTTCCGGTCCCTCGCCCGGCAACCCGTGTACGGAGCCGTCACGGAAGAAGCCGCCTGGATCTACAAGGACCTGGAAGTGCACGGCAAAGACATCGTCACCGCCATGCGCCGCGCCATGGACCGCAGCCCCAGCCAGAAATTCCAAGACCTCATCCAAGGAGCCGTCACCACCATCACCAGTGGTGGCGACCTCACCGCGTATTTCTCTCAGAAAGCAACCCGCTTGCAATGGGAAAACCGCATCGAACAACGCACCTTCATTGAAACCATGGGCCTCATGGCCGAGGCATACGTAACCGCCGCCGTGGCAGGGCCCCTGTTTCTGCTCGTCATGGTCAGCATCTTCGTCCTCATGGGCAGCGGTGAAATGAGCATGATGCAAATGCTCATCTTCGGCTTGCTGCCCGTCATCAACATTGGCTTCATTTTCGGCTTGAAATCCATGATTCCGGAGACCTAAATGTTCTCGAAGAAAGACGACAACGAACCCAACTTGCCCCCTGAATTGGCGGGTGTCGTCAAGCAGCGCACCGCCGACGCGTTCACCATTTTCAAGCGAACCGTGTACGCAATCACTGGCGCAGCGGCCCTCGTGTTCTTCCTCGTTGGGGCCATCACCCTGACAGGCGCAAGTCCCATTCCGGATCAATACGCAACCGACGCCATCGTCGTCGCGCTCATCCTCGCCGCGGGCCCCTGGGGCTTCTTCTACCTCAAGGAAATGAAGCGGCGCGAAGCCATCGACGAACGGTTCCCAGATTTCCTTCGAGACCTCTCAGAGTCCGCACGCGCAGGCATGACTCTCCCCCGCGCCCTCGTGACGGCCGCGTCTGGAAACTACGGCGCATTGACGCCGGAAATCAAGAAAATGGCCGCCCAAGTGGACTGGGGCATCAGCTTCGGCGACGCCCTGCACGGGTTTGCCGAACGCACCAAAACCGACATGATTCGTCGCAGCGTCAACCTCGTCACGGAAGCACAAAAAGCCGGTGGAAACATGGTGGAAGTGCTCAGCGCCGCCGGCAACGACGTGCGGGAAATCAAACAAATCATCCAGGAACGCAACCAGCAAATGGCCAGCTACTCCATGGTGATTTACATTGCGTACTTCGTGTTCATCGCCGTCGTGATGGTCCTCGTGACGCAGTTCATTCCCGCGTTCAAAGAAGTGGTCGGCGACACGGAACCCGGCGCCCAAGTGGGTGGCATTCAGTTCCGCGACTTCGACCCCGAAGACTTCCAGACCTTGTTCTTCCAAGCCTGCGTCGTGCAGGCCATCGGCGGCGGCCTCGTCAGCGGGGTCCTCACGAGGGGAAGTCCCGTGGCGGGCCTGCGATCCATCATCATCATGATTGCCATCGCGTGGATTGCCTTCCGGGTGGTCGTGTGAAAGAAGAGGCCAACGCAAGCCTCCTCGAAATCGTCTTCGCCGCCATCATCCTACTCGGCTCCATGGGCCTCGTGGCCACCATGGAACCCCCCATCCAGGCCCTCGAGCCCACCACTTCCGACGACGGATACCTCGACAGCGTCATGGACGCATTCCTGCTAAGCGGCGGGGATGCCGAAGCTTTGGTGCAAGACCTTTGGGTGGATGGGGAAAGTGATGGGGATGCGGGCCCTGGCTCACCTGTTGGCACCGATTGGTTCAACGCCACCGTCGGGGCAGGCTACTCCATCTACCTATCCACTGGCTACGCGGACATCTTGCTGTACGGAACCGGGTTGCCTGGTGCGGAGGCAATGATGCCGTTCGTAGTACATGCAACGGAGCCCGGCTTGCTTTCCGGCTCACCAGACATGTTCGTTCCAGGTGAAGTGCGCTACTTTGATGATGTCCTGGGTGACCTGGTTCCAGTCCTAGGTTCAAGCCAAGAGGTGGTTGGCGTCACACACATGGAACCGGTGTTCATTTTCCCCGATTACTTGTCCCTTCCAAGTGAATATTCTCGTTCGCCAGACGGTCGCGAGTGGGTGGATGTGTGGGACGACTCGATTCAAGAAGGCACGATTCCGGTGGCCATTCCCTACGGCCTTTGGGAAGTGGAGGTCCGCTACCGGCTTCTTCCCATTTTGCCATACACTTACCAAACATTCGACTGGCTGGTTGTTCCGAGCCCGCAAGCAGATTCAGATGTTCCACAATACCCCCTCTACCAACTGAAACTGGTGGTGCCATGAGAGAGGATGGCCAAATGTTCCTCCTTGGAGCAGTGTTGCTCTCAGCAGTCTTCTTTGCGACGGCGGCCCTTCAAACTTCTACACCATACGTCATTCAATCCATTTCCACGACGAACGTGGACCCGGAAGAATGGATTGGATTGGCGGCCTCGTTCGAAGTTCTGTCCGATTCGTGTGACATACCGCTGTCCACCCCAGCAGAAAGGCAAGCCTGTGTAAGCAATATGTTGGAGTACCTGCAGTTGCAAACCTCAGCCCGCGTCGAACTCGAAACCTGCGCTGGCGGCACGCTTGATTTGCGATTTACGTCAAGAACCGCTACGCTACTGTATGAGGGGGTTTCCGCCGCTTGCTAAAGGACGAAAACGCCGTCAGCAACCTCATTGCGTTGTCGCTGGCGGGGATCTTGTTTCTGGGCTTGTTTGGCGTGATGGTTCTGCAGACAGTGGACCAGCCGAACGTGGAAGTGCCCGGCAATCATGACCGTTTGGCTCGCACCTTGTACGCAGAGCCCGTGGTTGCGGGCTCGCCGCCTTGCACCGTGGAGGCAAAGAATGAGTGCTGGTTGACGCTTGGGCTGCTTGACGATACTGGAGCATTAGATGCCACCATTCGAGATGCGATAGTCGGTGGGGTTTCCGCGCCTGCTTCAGACCCTTATTTTCTGTCTGAAGGAGAAATGGCGTACTTGGTGGACGGATGGTTCTCCATTCAGCCTATGTCTGTCACTCGAGACATCAACATCATTGTGATTGAAA
>JBMZMP010000103.1:0-4878 GCA_049619235.1 Thermoplasmatota archaeon | reverse complement strand
CGAAATCTACGCCAACCCCGCCGAAGGCGAAACGGAATTCCTGGAAATCCACAACCCCGGCCCCGCCGTGAACATGACTGGTTGGACGTTGCAAGACGCAGCCAACAACACGTTCACGTTCCCCGACTTCACGCTGCAAACCAATAGCTACGTGGTCATTGGAATGGACTACGTTTGGCAAACCGTGTGGAACAACGGCGGCGACACCGCGACCCTCCGCGACGCCAACGGAACCATCGTCGATGAAGTCACATTCGGCGCCACCAACAAAGGACAATCCATTGCCAGGCCCAATTGGCTGGAAGGCAACGCCACGCCAGGGTACGCCGCGGAACAAAGCGGCGCCCACTTGCAGGTCACCGTGCAAGAGGTTGCCCCCGAACTGACCATCGAAGCACCATCCCGTGTGAAAACCGGTTCAAGTGTCCCGGTCACGTACAAAGTGGCGGATGGAAACGGCGACTTGGCCCACTGGGCGCTCTCGTCCGGGGCAGTGATTGCCACCGGAAGCAACGCCACCATGGACGTGGAAACCCTCACCGCCCCCGGCCCAGGGGAATGGGTTCTGTCCCTCACTGCCACAGATGACTACGGCCACGAAGCCACGCTCTTGCACCCCATCCAAGTGGCTCTTAGTGACTTGGTGCTCCACATTGACTCCATCCAATTCCCTGCCCTCGAGCCGGGCGTCGTTGCGGAGTCCACGCCGTTCACGGTCCAACACGCCGGTTGGCAAGACGTGGCCCCCATTTTGGACGTGAGCGACTTCACCGGGCCAAGCGTCATCGCGGCCAGCCAATTGGAAGTGTATTGGGGCGAATGGATTCCGTACAACGGGGGCCTTCTCACGCTGCCAACCATGGCACCCGGCGAGGAACAAGAGGTCCGGTTCCGCCTCAACGTCCCGACTCCCCTCCCGGCGGGCACGTACGGTACCAGTTTCACGGTGACCGCATGATGTGGCTCATGGCAATTCTTCTGCTTCAACCGGTCTTCGACGACGCTGGCACCATGCGACTGGTCAGCGACGCCGACACGGAGTGGATGGTGGATGGAGAGTCGGTTGGAAGCACGTTGGCCCATGAAGCCCTTGAGCTGGACGTGGCGGCCGGCGCCCATGAAGTGGTCGCCTCATCCGGCACCAATGGTGCATGGACGGTGCTGGCGCGGCCCGTGGTGGCAGGCGAAGGGGCCACCTACGTACCCGCATGGACCGCCTCCTCAACGGGTGAGGTGGTGAGCAACGATTGGCCGGCCTGGGTTGCCCTCGGTCTCGGCTTGGCATTGGTGCTGGTGTCACGTCGAAGGAGCCTTCAATAGACTCCCCCGTCCCCGGTCGTGGACATTGACCCGTGGGGCTCCAACCAAGTGACTGACTACGCACGACTGCGTGACCAATTTGGCATCGAACCCTTCACCAATGACCAATGGGGCTCCTTCGACAATCCCCACCGCCTGATGAAGCGGGGCCTCATTTTCGGCCACCGCGACTTCAGCCGCGTCCGGGACGCCATTCGGGGCAAAGATCCATGGTCGGTCATGACTGGTTTGATGCCAAGTGGCGACATGCACCTCGGGCACAAAATGGTCATGGACCAAGTCATCGGCCACCAACAGCACGGCGCCGACGTCCACATCGCCGTGGCCGACTACGAAGCGGTCGCGGCCCGGGGATTCACCCTGGAAAAAGCCCGTGACATTGCCCTCAACCAATACGTACACAACCACTTGGCCCTTGGACTCCTGCCCGAAAACGGCGAAGTGTACTTCCAAACCAAACGCAACCGCGTGCGGACCCTCGCGGACCAATTCTCCCAGAAAGTCAACTGGTCGCAAATGCAGGCCATGTACGGCTTCGGTGGCGACACCAACATCGCCCACGTCATGGCTCCCTTGGTACAAGCGGGCGACATTCTGCACGTGCAAAAGGACGAACTTGGGCCCCGCCCGGTCCTGGTGCCCGTGGGCGTGGACCAAGATCCGCACATTCGCCTCGCCCGGGACATCGCACAGTCCCACCGCAAGTACAACTTGGTGGAGCAAAAAGACGGCTGGGTGTTGACCATCAAGGGCGACGACAAACGATGGCTCGACGTGGCCGACGGTGTGCTCGACAACTTGGGCGTGGGCACTCGAACGGACCGCAAACGCAACGACAAACACGGCCAAATCCACTTGGGCCGCTCCATCACGCAGCAAACGGTTCGGGAAATCGACTTGGCCCTTGCACGCGCCGAGGCCAAGAAAGGCGAACTTGGACTGGTGCGACCAAGCGCCACGTTCCATCGCTTCATGACGGGTCTGCAAGGGGGCAAAATGTCCTCGAGCAAACCGGAAACCAGCGTGTACCTGACCGAGGACCCGGCCTCGGCGAAAAAGAAGCTGATGAGCAGCGTCACGGGTGGAAAACAATCTGCGGATGAACAGCGTCGGGACGGCGGCGAACCCGCAAAATGCCCTGTCTATGAGCTGTTCTTATACCACTTGGCTGACGACGAGCACTTGCAACAAGTGCACGATGAATGCGTGGGCGGCGAACGGCTGTGTGGCGGCTGCAAAACGGAAGCGGCCGAGCACTTGATGCAATTCTTGTCCCATCACAAAGAGCGCCGGGACGAAACCGCGCACTTGGTGCAGGAAATCGTGTCGGAGGACTGATGCGCGCCACGGACATTGCACGGGGGGCCCTCATGGGCACCGCAGATTTGGTTCCCGGGATCAGTGGTGGAACAGTTGCGCTTTTGCTGCGAATTCACACTCGCTTGATCAACGCCATTGCCGCGTGGGGCCCCAAATCCCTGGGGGATTTCCGCGCCTTTTTCGGAGGCGAACGGGAACGAATTGCCCCGTATGAATTTGGATTCATATTGCCTCTTGGGCTCGGAATCGGCGGCGCCATTCTCGCCGGAAGCACCTTCGTAGAGCACGCCATCGCAAGCAAACCACAACTCCTCATGGCCCTCTTCTTCGGGCTCATCCTCAGCGCCTCGCAAGCGCCGTGGCGACTGGTCCGCCACCGCAAACCAAGCGCCGTCTGGCTCGTCAACGGCATCGGCATCGCAGCCATCCTCAGCCTCATCCCCGGCGCAGACCTGCCCGCCGTTTGGTGGGGGGCGTTCATTGGGGGATTCATTGCCGTCAGCGCAATGATTCTGCCAGGTATCAGTGGCAGTGGCCTGCTCATTCTCATGGGGCTCTACCAGCCCATCATCGGAGCTGCCAGCCAACTGGAACTCTTGATTCTCATCCCGTTCGCCATCGGAGGCGTGCTTGGCATCATGCTCACCTCCCGTGGCCTGCGCTACCTCCTTTCTGAACACGCAGACCAAACCCTTGCCATGCTCACAGGCCTGCTCCTTGGGAGCCTTGTGCAAGTGTGGCCATGGCGCACCGAAATGGACTTCGCGAGTGGGCTCCCCGCCGCGCCCATGTTCGACACCGCGTGGATCTGGATTCTCGTGGGCATCGGCATTCCATTTGGCCTCGAAGCGCTCGCGCGGCTCCAGCCAGAAGCCGAATAAACTCCGAGCACCAATTCCAATCGTGCGTTGGATTGTCTTCTGCCTCCTCACCGTCAGCCTCAGCGGCTGCCTCGGCGACTTCTGGGACCAACTCAACGCACCAAACGCAAGCGTAGCCATCAGCCAATTGGACGACGGCTGGAACCGAGACAACCGGTTCAAAGTCATCGTGGACTACGAAGAGCCGCTCGGCATCGAAATCGTGCTGGAATCGGTCATCGAACGACGCTACGAATCCCCCGCGACCGAAGCCACCTTGGTCGATGACTTGGAAGGTGTGTATCGGAACGAATTCGAAATTGAAATCCCCGACGGAGAATGGAAACTCACGTACTACGTTGGGGGCTACAAATGGGGCAGCTTCGACGTCCTCGTGGACACGGTCGCTCCTGCTGCGACTGGCCTTGAGTTGCTCGGCAGCGCCCAAAATGGCGCCTACCAAATCGGCGTCGGTGCAACCTTCACCGGGACCTTGCAAGTGCGCGACCAAAGCACAGGGGCAATCATCGGAACCAGCTTCCCCATCCAACTCTCCGGTCTCACCAGTGGCATCCATGGCTACGACGTGGTGCTCACGGACCAAGCCGGCAACCAGCGCACATACACCGTGCAAGTGCGCGCAGGAGACGCCAAGTTCCTGCCACAAGAAGGCGCCCACGACTTCGGCATCATCTCCCGGTACACGACGCAACTGCAACTCTGGGACTTGACTGACATGAGCCAATACGGCCCACGGCCAGGCACCAACACCGCCTACATGGGCTCTGGATTCGGCATCGAACCGGACCACCCAGACATTCAGGCCATCGCAGACGCCGTCGTCGAGCCCAACATGAACAGCCTGGAAGCCGCGTGGGCCCTGTATGAATGGATGTTCGACAACCTCGAATACACAGAAGATCGCCTTGATTCGGACGATCTTCTCACAGCCCATGAAACAGTGCAAAACGGTGGCGGCGTGTGCCGCGACCTAGCCGCCTTGTACGTCAGCCTGCTCCGCGCGTCGGACGTGCCAGCCCGCCTCGTCACCGGGTACCTCGCAGGCGACGTGAACGGCTTCCACGCCTGGGTGGAAGTGTATGCCCCAAGTCCAAACCAACCGGATTGGGTGCCCGTTGATGTGAGTCCCATCGACGGGTCCTTCGAAGTCACCCGTGCCCTTGGGAGCTTCGGCATCAGCCGCCCCGACTACTTGCCCCTCAGCACCATCTCCTCAGAGGTAGAAGGCTGGAGCACCGCCATCAGCGCCGAGTACACCTACACCGGCGCGCCGCCGGTTCTGGCCTTTGGAAAAGATCTCGACATCGGCTTCCAAGTGGAACGACGCCTCTGCATCAACGAAGAAACACTCGCTCGC
>JBMZMP010000102.1:0-4989 GCA_049619235.1 Thermoplasmatota archaeon | reverse complement strand
CTGAGCCGCACCGCCCGCACCGCCAACGTGACCATCGTGGATGAATTGACGCGGGCACTTGGCCGACTCATCACAGAATCTCCCGGGACTGGGGAATTCTCAAATTCCCAGAATTTGGAGACAATTCGAAATCTCATGAAAGATTTCTTGACCAAGCCAATGTCTTAATAATCAAAGACGACAAATTGAAACCGTGAACCGATGGGTTGTCCTTTTGCTTCTAGCACCAATGGTTTCCGGAATTCCAACCGGCGAAGGGTCTGCCTTAGGGACCGAACCAATCACGCACCTTGATCAATACGATGATTTGATCATTGCCAGCTGGGAGGACACACGAACCGGACTACAATCCTCTCCGGCCAACACATGGGCGCTCTACGAAGATGGAACCCGGCTCCGTACAAGCACCGCGTCGGCGCCAAATTGCAGTCAAAGCGGCAGTTGCGTCTCCCAGGTGGTAGACGTCTTTGTTGGCCCAAACCAGCGGTTCATTGTGGCTAGCAATGATGAAAGTCTCATCGCCCTTGGCAGGCTGACCATTGGAACACAACAAAATGGAATCACCCAACGGATTGAATTTCAAGGTCAATCCATCACGGCCTTTGCAGCCAGCGACGACGGTTCAAAAATCGCCGTGGCCACGCGGAACGCGTTCAATCAATTCAACCTAAGTTTGTACCACTGGACCGGCAGCAACCCGGGAAACGTGGTCAGCCAATGGTCTCGGGAGATCGATGGCGCGGCCGGCCTCCTCGATGTGAACAGTGAAGGAAACGGTGCACTTGCGTATGGTGATGTTCACGTGAGATTCACGGCAACAGGTACCTTGCATGAGCGTACCCTCGACGCCAATGTTGCGTCCTTGGACTACGGGCCCGGGTACTGGAGTCTCGCCGGCCTAGATGAAGGGCAAATCATTGCTTTTGGTCCAAACTCGAACCAAGCACCGTACGCACAAGAATTTGAGTTCCATCCGTTTGATGACGAAATTACGGCCGTTTCTTGGTTGGACAAAAAATCGTTCTATGTCGGTGATGCCGACGGAAGGTTGAGTCACTATTGGAACATCGAGGAAGCCCTCACGGCGGACGAGCTCATTTGGACGCAAAGCATGTCGCCCATTCGCGCAATCGACGCGAAAGGAGAATACTTGGCCGTTCTCACGTCCACCGACGTTCGAATGAAGGACTTGGAGGGGGTCTCCTATTGGGTCCGTGAAGGTGTCGGAACGCAATTGGGCCTCTCCGAAAGTGGGTATGCAAGCATTGCTACCAGCGCAGGGGTGATTCCGTTTGGCGCAGTGTTTGCCTCCGACATCCTCGTTCCAAAATACGTCATCCCCACTGGTGGAAAGCAGTCGAAATCTGTTGTCATCGAAAACACTGGAAATCGTCCCCAAACATTCTCCGTGGATGCCCTCTTGGATGCTGGGTGGACCAGTGTGCCCGTGGATCCAGTTTCGCTGCAACCAGGCGCGTCGGCTCCGGTTGCCTTGGAACTGCAGTCCCCCGGCTTGGTCGGGGCGGGAATCTACTTGATGGAATTGCAAGTGGTAAGTGACGGCCAAGCGCTTCGGACATTCGAATTGAACATTACCGTGCCAAGCCAATCCAATTGGGATCTTGTTGCAGACGGAGCCAGCACGATTGGCGTCAATGGAGGGGAAGTGGCTCGCTTCCCATTCCATGTGGCAAACAACGGAAACGATGCTCGAACCCCAGTCCTTGAATTGAGCACGCTTTCGACTTGGCCTGCACAAATCGACGCGGAATGGCCACTCATGCCTCCACAAAGCTCGAGCGAAGGGGAACTGGTGGTCACGGTTCCTGCAAATGCAGCGGAGGGAGCGGAGGCCACCTTCTTCGTGGAAATTCCCGGACACGACAGCCTGGAGTTCCAAGTCGTGGTTGGTGCCAACTATGGGGTGCTGATTGATGTGCCAACGCTCATTCCCGCATTTGAGGCAGGGACGGAAGTGTCCGCATTGCTTGTGGTCGAAAACACGGGCAATGGGGTTGACAACTTCAAATTGCAATGGTCTGGGACTCCAGCTGATTGGATCATTGAATATGACCAAAGCTTACTGCTGTCCATTGGGGCCGGTTCATCCGCCGAAGTGCCAATTGCAGTCAAAACCAGTGAAACAGCAGCCCCCGGCACCTACCAAGCTCGGCTTCACGTGCACAGCATCTCTGATCCGAGGTTCTTCGACGAAAACACCGTCTTGTTTGTGGTCGAGGAACCTGAAATCGAAGAACCGGAAGACAACGAGTCGCCGTTCGTGTTCCCCGCTTTGGTCCTTGGACTCTTGGTGCTTGCTCGGAGAAACAAGCCATAGAGAAGCGAAAAGGGTATAAACTGGCAAATCCACGTTGAACCAATTCAACTTGGATGATGCACATGAATACCAAAATCCTAGCCGCACTGCTGACGCTTCTCTTCATGGGAACCGCCGTTGCCGTTCAACCAGGCACGCCTGAAGAAACGGTCATCAATGGAGTCCTAAACAATTCTGGAAGCGAAGGGGAAGATCAATTGCAATCCTCCTGGGAAACACGGCGAGAAGCACACAAACTCTGGTTGACCAGCGACAACCAACTCCAGTATTTCCCCTGTGGGAATTCTGGTAACAGCTGTGGGGACAACATTCACACGCTTTATTCGCCCCTAGATTTGGGCCTTGGATTGGCGGACTCTCCTGTCGGGACTCCGGCAATTTTCAATTACGGAGCAACTCGGCTAGACACGCCCTTGTACGAAATCGGGGCTGAGCTGTTCCTTTCAAGCACTGAAGGGTCTGATGCAGCGGGTCTTCTGGTTGGAAGTACAATCACCCTTGAGCTGCTCATGGATGGGGTGGCAATTCCTGGCGCCGTGGTGGAATATGAACTACCCGACTTGGGAAGCACGCCATCGGTAGGCGTCCTGGGTCTGGCATCCGTTTCCAACGCCGTCAAATATTCGTTTTCCGAAGCTTTTCCTTCGCCCGTAGTGATTCCGGGTGGCGTAGACCTCTCTCTGCGGGTCTCCGCCGTGGCAAATTTGGCCTCCGCCGAAATCAACATGGTTTACGACCGGGACAGCGTTCTTCGCAGCCCGCTGAGCGCGCTAGCCGTTACGGAGAAATCTTGGGTTCGCCTCGTAGCAGACAGTGCACACGTTCAAACTTGGGCTGAGACGCTCCAAGGAAATGAACAAGACGTGTTCCCCCTCCCCCTCAATGCACCCACCAACGACCGAACCGTACGATTTGCCGTGGCTCACGTATCTGGTCTTGGTGACCGCGCGATCCGGGAACAACCCCACACGGTCGAACTTCGAGGTGCCGACACAGACACGCTCTACTTTGCCCGCGGCGGCGCAAGTGACGGCATCACTCCCTGGGGTTACCCCACGCATTCGCCGTCCGATGTGACGCCCACAAACGATGGAATTTTCTTTGCATACTACGACCTAACGTACCCGACAGGCCTCGCAGAAGTTGGCGAATTTGACTTCAAAATCTTCAGCACGCCGGGTGGCTGGGACTTCGTTAAGACCGTCAACGTAGGTGGCGGAACCTTTGGAATCAAGCTCCTGCAAACCGAGTCTGCATCCAAGACCGTGTACCTGGAAAACCCAAGCACGTTCATCTTTGAAGTGACCAACCTGGGTACCGTTCTTGATGACGCCGTGATTTCCTTTGAACAAAGCAATCAAGCCTGGGACGTTTCCTTGTCCCCTGGAACGCTGCTCCAAAAAATGGCTCCTGGAGCCACGCGAGAAGTGGTGGTCGACGTCTTGCCTCCACCCGGCGTGGTTGCTGGTGAACGGTTGTTCCTCAACATCACCGCACAAAGCCTGATCAGCACCCAGGCAGCACGCGTCGCCTTCGAAGTGATCATCACTGATGTTGCCGAATACGGAATCAGCATCGTTGGTGAAATTCGAGACATCAAGATTAGCCCCTCCGAAACCCGCGTGGTCCCCGTGACCCTCCGCAATGACGGAAACACCGTGGATCGCTTCGTCGTAAGTGGCAGCGGGGCCCCGGCGGGATGGCGCATGATTGTGTCGCCAAGCGTCGTGACAATTCCTGCACAAAGCCAGTTGCCCGTATTCGTGACGCTGACCGCTCCGGCAAACGCCGAACGCGGTGACGAATTTGACCTGAAAATTACGGCCCGCCGAAGCAATGACTTTGACGTAAGCGCCAGCAGGATCATTCCCGTGGACGTTTTCAAGCAGGACTTGTTCGAATTCAAATTGGAGCACGAGTCCACCAGTGGAAAGATGAGTTACATTGAATCCACCACTGCCGCTGCTCCCTACGTTCGACACCTTCGCGACGAAGGCCCAGATGCATTTGCAAGTGGAACCCTTTGGGATGGATTGGAAGGTCCAGATCAAGACTTCGACCCAAGCTCCATCTTCAAACTGGTCTTCGCAAACCCCGGAGACACGGACGATGTCATTTCCTTCACCCCCGAATGGGGCACCGGATACCAAGACATTGCAGGAAACAACCCTTGCGACGGTGCAGGACACCCCGACGGCTGGCGAGTCCGCCTATGGCAAGACGGGTCCACACCCGGAGGCTTCCAAAATGTCAATGACGGCCAATTCCGGGCGCTTGGCTTTGACGTGGCCGTGCCAAAGGGCGAGGAACGCGTCGTGTTCTTGGAAGCCAAATGGCAACCAACCGACAGCAACTGCCCAAGTCGAGTGCAAGGCTCCGCAACCGGCACCCGGGGATACGACCCCGCGCCGTTTGCACCCCTACAAGTAGAGGCATTCAGCCAAAACAACCCCGTGAACCGGTTCGTGCACCACATGCGCGCGACTTTGGACATAGGTGCCGCAGGCGCCCGCCAATCCGACAACATGTACGCCAACGCGAACCGCGACGTATCCATTCAACACGGCGGCTACGAACTTGACCGCGTGGCAAGCGCCTTGGTCTCCGTGGATGGCACCGCCGCCCAAAGAGTCACCAAGATCCCAATTGCC
>JBMZMP010000101.1:0-5006 GCA_049619235.1 Thermoplasmatota archaeon | reverse complement strand
CGTGCTTGTAGCAGCCCTCCTGATTGTCCCCCTCCTCGCAGGGTGCCTTGGAAACGACGACTCGGAGCCAACGCCCCCCGCAAACAAAGGCAACATGGATGCCATTCTTGCATCCATTGCAAGCTCCGCACTTACAGACTCCGTGGAAACCATCCGTGAAGCGGACCGAGTCACGCTCAATTACGGCGATTTCAACCTCCCCGCAGACATCAGTTTCCCCGTGCCAGAAGGCGCCACCATGGTTCGATTCGTCGCCGACCCAGGCGACAGCAACACGGTCGCCGTGAGCATGAGCCACTCCGACACAGGGCGCCGCCGATGCAACCAACAAACCGTGCAAGACTTCGCCGGAGCCTTCCTCGGCGCTCGCTCCTGCAGCAGCATCGCACTCATCGACAACCCAGGCACCGTCTGGAACGCACGCGCCTCCGGAACAGGCAGCGCCAGCATCCAAGTGGAATTCTACGCTTCCGCCATCGACGGCGCAGCTGGCCAAGTGGACTGGAGCCTCCTCAGCAAGGCCGACCACGAACTCCTCCCCACTGACGGATTCTACATCACCGCCCACGACGGCGCGCAGCTGTGGGTGGAAGTGACCCTCCCAGATGGCCCCGGCCCCTGGCCCACCGTCATCGCCGCAAGCCCATACAACGGCCAAGCCGGCCGCATCGCCGACCCCGGCACGGGCGAAGGCGGCGAAGGCACCCCCGCCATGTGGACCTACTGGACCCAAGACTACGCCAAACGGGGCTACGCCGCGGTCAACATCGACGTGCGCGGCTTCGGCAAGTCCGGCGGATGCGTGGAAGTATGGGGCGCAAACGAACAGGCTGACCAGAAACTCATCGTGGACTGGGTTGCAGACCAAGCCTGGAGCGACGGAAGCGTCGGATTCTACGGCCAAAGCTACGTGGCCACCACGCCCGTGGCCGCCGCCGTACAAGCACCTGAAGCGCTCAAAGCCATCATTGCCGTGGCACCCGTGATTGACTCCTACTTCGACTGGCACTACGGCGGCGTCCCCAACGGCGAAAGCAGCCTCAGCCCCGTCGCATACCAAGTGCTCACTGACATGATGGGCGCCAACTGGATTCTCGAAGACCCAACCCATGCCACAGACGTCGCGACCTTGCTGCAATACAGCACGCAAGGCATCTGCGACCCAACACTCGTACCTCTTGCAAACGACCCCCGCGCGATCCACGGCGACTTCTTTGACACCCGCGACTTCGGTGCACGCGCCGGCGATGTCACCGCCGCCGTTCTCTACACGCAGGGCTTCGAAGATGCCAACGTGAAAGGTGCCATGATTCCCGACTGGTTCAACGACATCGAAGCCCCCAAGCTCGGCGTGTTTGGCCACTGGCTCCACCAACACCCATCCCGCATGGACGCCGAGGCATTGTTCCTTGGATGGATGGACGAATTTGTCAAAGGCAAACCACTCGGCATTGCCGAAGCATACCCCAACGCACTCATCAGCGCCAACGAAGACACGCACCGCGAATCCAACGTTTGGCCACCCATTGGCGAACCCATTGCCCTCGGCGCCAACTTTGACGCGGGCACCCTGGGAGACGGAGCCGGTTCCGTGCAACTGGACATGACCCCGCTGCCAAACCCACAAGGCACCACCATCGGCCCCATTGGAAGCCAAAGCGTCACCCTCACCGGCCCCGCCAGCATGGAACCCCTGCCCCTCGTTGCCCCCGAGCTGCGACTACACGGCTCCCTGACAGGACCCGACGCCTTCGTGTACGCGAGTCTCACGGCCATCTACGCAGACGGCAGCCGCGAATTCCTCACCGAAGGCATGCGCAACCTCGCCCTTAGCGACGACTACAACGCCTGGACGCCCCTTGCTCCAACGGACACCCTGGATGTGATCCTGCCATTCCGCCCAACGGAACTCCTGCTTCCCACCGGGACCGCATTGGAACTGACCATTCGCGGCGTGCAAGCAGGGGAAGCACTGGGAACCGCCCAGCCCCTACCCGGCCTCCTGACCCTGGACGGCGAAACGGAACTGCTCTTGCACGACGTGCCCCTCGAATCCTTCCACCACATCCCACTGACGGCGCTGCCATGACCGACCCGCTTGGCACCCACGCCGTGCCCGCCTTGACCGCGTCTGAAAAATACGCCGGCAGCCAGCACGTGGGGGTCTTGCCAATGGGTTGCATCCAGTGCCGGGAAGGCGCCAAGTTGGTACTCTTTGTCACGGGACTCTGCGACAAGGAATGCTTCTACTGCCCCGTGAGTCGGGACAAAATGTACCGCGACGTGGTGTACGCCAACGAACGCCCGGTGCACATCGGCGAATGGGACGGCCTCATCGAAGAAGCGGAACTCATCGGCGCCAAAGGAGCCGGCATCACCGGCGGCGACCCCATGGTGGTCCCTGACCGCGTGGTGGACTTGTGCAAGCGCATGAAGGCCCAGTTCGGACCGGAGTTCCATTTGCACTTGTACACCAGTTGTGCATTTGACACGGTGTGGATTGGCCGATTGAAGGAAGCGGGTCTTGATGAAATTCGCTTCCACCCAGAAGTACGGGAGTACGCCGACATGGAAAACGGGTGGCACCACGAGGCCATCCAAGAAGCGCTCCGCGTGGGCCTCACCACCAACGTGGAAATTCCCTGCATCCCGGACAAGGGCGAAGAGATTCTTGCCATGTGCCGGTACCTTGAGAAGGTGGGCGCGCAGGGCTTGAACATGAACGAATTGGAATTCAGCGACCCCAACGTGAAGAACCTCCGACGCTTCGGGTACGAGCCCATGAACGACGAATCCCAAAGCGTCAAGGGCAGCCGAGAAACCGCGTTGTGGATCCTCGACGAGTGGCGGAAAACCGGTTCCAAGTTCACCGTGCACTTCTGCAGCAGCCCCTACAAGGACGCCATTCAATTGATGCAACGGCTCCGCAGGCGCGCCGAACGAACCGCCCGCGACTTCGAGGAACAATCCGAAGAAGGCACGCTGCTGTATGGTGTCATTCGCAGCAACACCGGGGAGTCCCCAGGGGAAATCGCGGAAATGCTCCGCGCCGACTTCGAGGTGCCACTGGAATGGGTCGCCGTCATCGACGACCATGTGGAAACCAGCCCAAGCGTCGTGCAAGTGCTTGCAGAAGAAGGCGTCCTTGAGGCGCTCAACGCCAGCGGCGAAATCTGCGAAGTGTACCCCACGGCGGACCGCGTCATGGTCGAACGAACGCCCCTTTAACCGGGCGCGTGCATGGACGGTTCGTGGCCCGCATCGTCGTCAGCGACCCCCTCGCACCCGAAGGCTTCCAGCTCCTGCAAGAACGCGGGCACGAAGCCTTGGACATCACCCAACTGGACCCCAAGGCACGGCAAGCAGCCGTCGCAGAGGCCGAAGGGTGGGTCATTCGAAGCGGCACGCAACTCTCTGCAGAAGACTTCGCCGCGGCACCCCAATTGAAGGGGGTTGGCCGCGCCGGCGTTGGCGTGGACAACGTGGACCTGAAGGCGGCCACCGAGGCCGGTGTCGCAGTCTTCAACAGCCCCACGGGCAACATCACCAGCGCCTGCGAACAAGCATGGGCACTCCTCTTGGCAGGTGCGCGCCGCGTGGTGGAAGCAGACAACGCCATGAAGGACGCAGACTGGGCCAGGAAACGCCTCAAGGGCATGGAGCTGGCTGGAAAAACCCTCTTTGTGGTGGGCCTTGGAAAGATCGGCCGCATGATGGCAGCCCGCGCTCAAGCGTTTGAAATGAATGTCATTGGACACGACCCCTTTGTCACTCCAGAGGCAGCAAAGAGCTTCGGAGTCGCTTGGGTCTCCGTGGAAGATGGTTTCCGGGGCGCCGACATCATCAGCCTTCACACCCCCCTCGTACCGGCCACCAAGGAGCTCGTAAACGCGGAACGACTCGCCCTTTGCAAGCCGGGTACCGTGTTCATCAACGCGGCCCGCGGAGGACTCATGGTCCTGCAAGACGTGCTGGCGGCACTTGAGAGCGGAACCCTTGCCTTTGCGGGGATCGATGTGTGGCCAGAGGAACCCCCCACGGACTGGAGCCTCGCTCAACACCCGCGCGTCGTTGCCGCGCCGCACCTTGGCGCAAGCACGGTGGAGGCACAACTGAAAGCGGCACTGCAAGCGTGTGAGCGTCTCTGTGATTTCCTTGAAACCGGCGACGCCGGCCTCGCAGTGAACGCCCAAAGCAGCGTCCCAGGGCCCATGCAGCCTTGGGCAAACCTCACGGAGGCCATGGCGGGCTTCCTGGCACAAACCATGCCCAGCGCCATCGAGGAACTCATCATATCCGCAACACCCGGCATCCAAGTTACCACCATGCAAACCCCCGCCCTCATCGGCGCTTTGCAATCCGCCAGTGAGGACCCCGTCAATGGCATCAACGCCCCCGGTCTTGCAAAGGAATGTGGATGGACCGTGGCCACGAAGGAACTCCCGGAAGATGACGAAGAATGGGTCCGCATCACGCTCCGGTGCAAGGGCCACGAAGCCACCATTCAAGGAACCCACACGCCTCACTACGGCGCGCGCGTCACCAATGTGGACGGTTTCCCAGTGGAATTCCGACCGGAGGGCCGGTTCCTGTTTACTCGCCACGACGACGTGCCCGGTGTCCTCGCTGGAATCACTGCGGCGCTTGCAAAAAGCAGCGTCAACGTGGCCAACATGAGCCTCGCAAGGCGCGACGGCAGCGCCGTCAGCGTCATTGAAGTGGACGGCAGCATCCCCCAAGACGCGCGAGACGCCCTGCGGGACCTGGCGGCCATTCGGGAAGCCCACCGGATTCGCCTATAAACGAAGGCACCCCATCCCGGCGCCATGGATTACGACAACCTCCCCGAAGTGAAGGACCTCGACGTGAGTTCCCGCGCCCTCAAGGTGCACGAACTCATGCAGCAATGGATGAACGCCGGCGGATTCACCGCGAAAAAACTCGCCGTGGCCAGTGATTTGTTGCACCAAATGGTCACGAACCCGGATGAAAAAGTCATCCTCAGT
>JBMZMP010000100.1:0-5007 GCA_049619235.1 Thermoplasmatota archaeon | reverse complement strand
ACGAGACCACCATCGGCATGCTGCAAAAGGCAAAGGACTACGTCACCTGGGGCGAAGTGGACGCTGACACCCTCACCGAGGCCATCAGCACCCGCGGCCGCCTCATCGGCGACAAGCCCATCACCGACGACCACGTCAAGGCCAACACCGACTTCAGCAGCATCGCAGACATGGCAGCCGCCATCGTCGAAGGCAAGTTCCAATACAAGGACCTCGCCGAAGTGAAGCCGCTCCTGCGGCTGCACCCCGCCCGCAAGGGATTGGAAGGCATCAAGCGCAGCGTGCAAGCCGGCGGTGCCCTCGGCTACCGTGGCGAGAAAATCAACGACCTCATGCGGAGGATGATGTAATGGCCAAGGGAGCCCAAGCAAAGAAGTACCGTGGACGCAGCCGCACCCACGGTGCCGGACGCAAGGCCCGCCGTGGTGCAGGTCTCAAAGGTGGACGCGGTCGCGCAGGTGCAAACAAGCACCGTTTCGTGCAACTGCAAATCACCGGAGGCAAGCACCCCAACCTGGCCGCACGCCCCTACGGCCGCACTGGTTTCACCAGCAAGAGCCGCACCCCTGCAGACGTTACCATCAACGTGGGCGACCTCACCCAACGCTTCGCAGGCGAAGCCGAAGTGAACCTCACCGCCCTGGGCTACACCAAGCTCCTCGGCAACGGCAGCATCAGCGCCGCCGTGAACGTGACGATCGACAAAGCAACCGAAGGCGCAGTCAGCAAGATTGAAGCCGCCGGTGGCAGCGTCACCCTCGCAGAATAAGCCAAAACAGGCCCTTTTCCCCTCATTCTTCCCCTTCACCCCTGCCCTTTCCCGCAAAACCAGGCCTTTCCAACCGGGAGGCTTTAAACCGGTCGCCCCCGTGGGCGCGACTGTTCCACTGGTGAATGTCTTATGGCTGAAGCAAGAAGCCGTCTTTACGCACTCAAACCCCTCATCGAACGCTGGCCGGCGATTACCAAGCCGGAAGGCCACGTATCGTTCAAGACCAAGCTCGCTTGGACAACCGGAGCCCTCCTGTTGTACTTCGCGCTTGCAAACATCACACTCTTTGGTGTGAGTGAACAACGTCTCGATGTTTTCGAAAACTTCCGTGCCATCCTTGCGGGTGCCAGCGGTACCATCATGCACTTGGGAATCGGTCCCATTGTTACCGGTTCCATTGTCATGCAATTGTTCACGGGTGCAAAAATCATCAACCTGGATCTCGGCAAAGCCGAGGACAAGGCCATCTACCAAGGTGCCCAAAAAATCCTGGTGATTGTTTTCATTCTCATTGAATCCATTCCACAAGTGTTTGGTTTCCTCGAACCCGATGCGACCTTGATTGGTCAAATTGGTTCCGCCGGTGCCCGCACCGTCATCATTGCCCAACTCGCCCTCGGTGCACTCATCGTGTTCTTGTTGGACGAGTTGATCAGCAAGTGGGGTATCGGTAGCGGTATCAGTTTGTTCATCGCAGCCGGTGTCAGCCAACAATTGTTCCAAGGAACCCTCAACTGGCAATCGGTGAACGGTGGCGCATACGACGCCGTCACGAACCCACCCATTGGAACCATTCCCATGCTCATCTACGAATTCACCCAACGTGACCTTGCAAGCTTGGTCCACCAAGGCGGCTTCGAACAGATGTTCATTGGAACCTCTGCGTTCCCCAACCCCATCATCACGTTCATCGGCACCATCGCCATCTTCTTGTTCGTGGTGTACGCAGAAAGCACCCGCATCGAACTGCCCCTTGCCCACGGCAAGGTTCGCGGTGCACGCGGTCGCTACCCGCTTCGCCTGATCTACGCCAGCAACATCCCCGTGATTTTGATGGCTGCGCTGCTTGCCAACGTGAACATCTTCGCGCTCTTGCTCTGGCAACACCCCTTCTTCAGCCAAATTCCATTCATCGGCCACGCCTGGTGGATTGGTAGCTTCAGCGGCGGTGGCAGCCTGCAACCCACGGGTGGCGGTGCTTGGTACCTCAGCAGCTTCAATGGCCTCAGCGACTGGTTCCTGCCCATCTTTGACAGCGCCCAATACGGTGCCGCTGCCTACGGACACGCCCCATGGCAAATTCTCCTGAAGATTGCCATCTACTTGTCCATCTTCATCGGTGGCAGCATCGTCTTCGCCAAGTTCTGGGTGGAAACCACGAACATGGGTCCAGAAAGCGTGGCCAAGCAAATCGAGCGCTCCGGCATGCAAATCCCCGGCTTCCGCCGTGACCCCCGCGTGCTGAAGAAGATTCTGAACAGGTACATCCCTACGCTCACCATCATTGGTGGTGCGGTCGTGGGTGGCCTCGCAGCCATTGCGGACATGATTGGAACCGTTGGCCAAGCAAGCGGTACGGGTTTGCTGTTGGCTGTGGGTATCTTCATCCGCATGTACGAACAAATTGCGAAAGAACAAGCTGCAGAAATGCACCCGGTTCTCCGCGGATTCTTCGGCGCAGAATAACCGGCTGGCCCCGCCAGCACCTTTTCCATTCTTTTCCTCCCCTTTTTGAACCCAAACCAACGTTCCTGAGTTCGTGGCGTTTTCGCGGCGGTTCTCGGCCCTCAATGCAACGGCAATCCTTGTCGGCTTGCTTGGGGGCTTGGCGGCCGTCGGTTTCCGTGGCGTCGTGTCGTTCATTCGCGGCATCGCCTTTGACAAGAAAGCGCAGTGGTCGTTGGACGAGTCAGGTGATTTCTTTAGCACCGATTGGGGCTACTTCGTTGTCTTGATTCCCATGATGGGTGGCGTTGTCATCGGCGTCATTCGGTATTTTTTCCCGGAAACCCGCCGGCAAGGCATCGCGGAGGTGATGGCCGCGGTGCAGGCAAAGGGCGGCATCATCCGGGGCCGTACCGCTTGGGGCCATGCGCTCATCAGCGCCATCACCGTTGGTACGGGTGGAAGCAGTGGCCGTGAAGGGCCCATTGGGTACATCGGCGCTGCATTCGGCAGCAGCCTTGCCAGGCGGTTCGGCTTCCGTCCCCGCGACATCAAGGTCTTGCTGGGTGCAGGTGTGGCAGCGGGCATCGCGGCCACCTTCAACGCACCCCTTGGCGGCGTCTTGTTTGCCATGGAGCTGATTCTGCCCGAATTCAGCACCCACGCGTTCATCCCTGTGGTGATTGCCACCGTGGTGGCGGTGACGGTTGGACAAATTTTCCTTGGCGACCAACCCAGTTTCACCATTCCCGAGTTCGACTTCGTTTCCCCGTACGAACTTGGGTTCTACTTGCTTCTGGGAATCGTTTGTGGCGTGGGCGGGGTGCTGTTCATCCAGGCGCTCGGCCACGGACGCAGGGCGGGCGATCGACTGCCGATTCCGTACTGGGCCAAACCAGCCATTGGAGGTCTGGTGGTGGGTTTCATCGGCTTGGCGGTTCTTGAAATCGCATCATCCACTTGGTTTGGCGGCAACGGCCAGTACCACGTCTTCGGTACCGGCTACGCCACCGTGAACCAAATCCTGCAAGGCGACGCCCTTGCGACTGCTGTGCCGTTGTTGCTTCTCTTGATTCTGGCCAAGCCCTTGGCGAGTGCATTCACAATTGGAAGCGGTGGTGGCGGGGGCGTGTTCAGTTCCAGCCTGTACCAAGGCGCGCTCTTCGGCGCATTGGTGGGCGTGTTTGCAAACGCCGTCATGCCGGCACACCTGGTAGCCCCGCCTGCGGCCTACGCACTCGTTGGCATGGGGGCCTTCTACGCGTCTGCCGGCCGGGCAACGCTCACGACCATCGTCTTGATGACTGAGCTGACCGACGGCTACACGGTTGTGCTGCCAATCATGTTTGCAGCGGTCACCGCGGACGCCATCAGCATCGGCTTGTCCAAGTTCAGCGTGTACACGGTTCGCCTCGAAGACGCGGGCATCCATTTCGAACACGACCGCACCCAGTCCCCCTTGGACACGGTGCAAGTTGCACAATGCATGACCACGGACGTGGACACGCTGCCGGGGTCCATGCACGTGGCGGACGCCTTTGACCAAATGACCAAGCAAGGCCACAGCGGCTTCCCAATCCTGGACGAGGATGGCGGCGTCATTGGCGTGTTGACCCGTGCCGACATCACCCGACTGCTTGGCGAGGGGAAGGGCAGCGCGACCATTGAGGACTCCATCAGCGGGTTGCTGTTCACTGCGTACCCACTGGATTACTTGCACAAGGCACGCGACCGCATCATGGAGCAAGACATTGGTCGCTTGCTGATCGTGGACCCCAAGGACCGGCGAAAACTCTTGGGCATTTTGACCCGGACGGACATTTTGCGCGCCGAGGCGGAGAACGACGTGGAACATTCCGACATGTGGACCCCCAAGGACGAACGGTAGCTTTCAAAGAGGGCCGTTGGTCCCCCAACATGGACATTCTCAAAGACCTCGGCATCGACGCAAGCGAGCCCCTCAGCGGCGCGCACGACGGCGCCACTTGGTACACGGGCGGCCCCGAACGGGACGTCCACTCCCCCATCGACGACGCCAAGCTGGCAACTGTCCTCGAAGCCACCCCGGAACAACTGGATGCCTGCATCACGAAGGCCCATGAGGCCTTCCTGCAATGGCGCACCGTTCCCGCCCCGCAACGCGGAGAAATCGTCCGAAAATGGGGCGACAAGCTCCGCGCCGTGAAGGAACCCCTCGGGAAACTTGTCAGCATGGAAATGGGCAAGTCGTACCAGGAAGGCCTCGGCGAAGTCCAAGAAATGATTGACATCTGCGACTTCGCAAACGGCCTCAGCCGGCAACTGTACGGGAAAACCATGCACTCCGAGCGGCCGCAACACCGCCTCTACGAACAATGGCACCCACTCGGCGTCGTTGGTGTCATCAGCGCCTTCAATTTCCCCGTCGCCGTGTACGCCTGGAACGCAGCCCTGGCCTTGGTTTGCGGCGACACACTCGTCTGGAAACCCAGCGAGAAAACGCCCCTGACGGCCATCGCCGTGCAATTGACCCTAAGTGAAATCCTCGCCGAAGCCGGCCACCCCCACGCGGCCACCCTGGCGCTCGGCAC
>JBMZMP010000099.1:0-5063 GCA_049619235.1 Thermoplasmatota archaeon | reverse complement strand
CTGTGAATTCATCAGCGGAGCGGACCACCGTTGCGGTTCCGGCGTCAGCGCTTCCCTTACGGAGGCTCACAACCAAGTTGCTCACATCTTCAGAGATTGCACTGCCATCGACTGCCACGAGGCGGAATTTGACGCTGACTTCATCCGTTCCCACTTTGAACACGCCAGTTGGGGTGTCCACGAATTCCACGCTTAGCCGGGCCGGTTCCACGCTGAATTGGTTGTTTGCGTCAGAGACTTCAATGGCAGGTCCAATGTTGTCATCCGCATCCACGACCGTGTTTTCTGCGATCCGGAGGGACCATGGAGCGGTGCTGGTGCTGAGTGGGTCTGCCAGTCGGATGGTGTAGTTTCCACTGTAGTCCCCTGCCGTGGTCTCGGTCAGGGTGACCGTGGCCACAACGTCGCTTCCGGCGTAAACTTTCACGGGGATGGTTGCGCCGAGGACTGGGGTTTCGTCAATGTATTCGAGGGAGGCCAGAATGTTGATGGATTCGCCTCGGTCGTACCGGAGTTCGGCAGGGGCCAGGCTCGTGACCACAATTTCGGCGCCTTCCACATCAAAGGCGGAGGTGGCGAAGTCTTCGATGCTGTTGCCGGCGCCGTCGAGAGCGCTGATGAGGAAGCGGTGTTCTCCGAGGGGTGCATTCTTGCCCGGGGCGTAGGTGACGCTCCAGATGCCGTCCGCGAGCGTGGGTGCGAGCGTGGCGACGGTTTCACCGTTGCTGACTTCCACGACGGGAACCACGGTTCCAGGTACTGGGTCTCCGTTGCTGTAGGCGAGCTTGAAGGATGCATCGAGCGAGCCCAGGCGGGGCACTTCCTCGTCGCCAATGGTCACTTCGGTGACTTGCATGCTGCTGCTACCGAGGCTGAATTCGTGAATGCCCACGCCTTTGTCGTCGTTGGTGTCTGCCAAGACCTCGATGCGGTAAGTGCCGAGGAGCGCATCGTTTGGAATGGTGAAACTGGCCTTGTAGGATTGCTGCGCGGAATCGAGCACCATGGTTTGCCCAGTGACAATGTTGGCGCCAGGGCCGAGGACGCTGTACTTCACAGTGCCTGCGGCGATGACCGTGCCATCTGGGCGGGTCAGTTTGGCGTCCACGTCCACGTTGTCACCGCGGACCAGGCCCGTGGCGGGACTTGCCTGCACGTCAACAATCAAGCCAACGTTGAGCACACCTTCCGTGGTGTTCTTGTTGTTGTAGGCGTCTTTCATGACGGCCGCAACGCGCCATTTTCCGGCGGGGTCGGTTCCCTTGATGGTGTATGCCGTGCCCCAGGTCGCGGTTTGCGAGTCGTATTGCAAGTCCAGGGTGAACGTGTTTTCTCGAACGGTTCCGTCTGGGTTGAAGGTGCTTGGGGGGCTGACGCGGATTTGTGCAATTCCAACGCCAACTGGGTCTTCGATTTGCGCCGGAGTCATGGGGCCGAAGCCACTGTACTGGGCGTCCACTTCAAAGCGGACCACCTTGCCGCGCAGGTACGCGCTGCGTTCCAGGCCGTCGCTGTCGAAGAAGAACATGTTCAGCAATGGCTTGGTCGCGTGTACGGTGAAGGGATCACTGCTTGCGGTGGTGTTGACCGTGTTCGGCGGGGAAACTGTTGGGTTGGCCACAGTGGGGCTTGCCACGTACACCGTGACTTCCCCGACTGGAATGGCGGGCGAGAGTGCTTGGCCGCCAACTTTCCAAACACCGCCACTGACGAAGTTGGCGGTGAATTGGACGCCTTGGACGGGTGCGCCATCGCGGCGGACGCCGAGGGTGATGGATTCGCCGTCGAAGTTCTCGCCGACGTCTGCAAGGTCAGCCGGCGTGAGCGGGGTCCCATCGGGGTACGTGAGTTTCACGTCGAGGTTCAGTGGGAAGACATCGCTTCCGCGTTCCACGACGGGGCTTAGCACCGTGAAGTTGGCTTGCACCTCGGTGCCTACGATTTGGAACGGTTGGCTCACGGAGGCGGCCAGGATGTCGTTGCTGTAGCGGTCTGCGTCCGCGTCGGCAGAGAATCGGTAGGTGCCGACTGCGCGGTCCTTTTCAGCGACGTAGCTGACGCGCCAGATGCCAGCGGCTTGGTCGTAGCTGGCGGTGGCTCCGGTGAGTGGTTCGAATCCGGATCCGGAGTCCATTTCGAGACTCAAGTCGTACTGAATGGATTCCAGGTCTTGACCGGTGAGCGGAATTGGACCGCCACTGTTGCCGAGACTTCCAGCGTACAGCATTTGGAGTGTTGCGCCGGAGGAGGACATGCGAGGCGTGGGGTTGGTTGGCTGGGTGAGCCATTGGCTCGTGATGGTGGTGGGGCCCACGATGATGTCTTGCCGGTCTTCGGTTGCCTTGTTGGGGTTTCCGGTTTCTAGGAAGTGAGCCGTCCAGGCGCCGAGGTCTTGGCCGTCTTGACGTCCCACAGGTAGAACAAAGCGGGCTTCCACGACGCCTTGGCTGTTGGCGACGATGGAGTTGTTGCTGTAGAAGTTGTCCTGGGTGGGTGCGTCGAGGTAGAAGTTGACGGTGGTGCCTGCCGCGTAGCCGCGGGCGGTGAACACGACTTCTTCGGAGCGTTCAAAGACGGTACCACTGGTCATGGTGGCGTAGAAATCGACGGAGTCTCCTGCAACGCCGAGAGTGGCGCTTGGAATGAAGGCTGCGCGGTAGTAGTCGCGGGTTTGGACTCCGGACATGTGTGTGTTGGCGCTGCCTTTGCAGAGGGCGTCGTTGCCGCTGTCAGCAGTGAAGTCGGAGGGGTACGTTTTGCTGTCTTCTGTGACGGAAACGGTGCTGCTGTATTTGCAGCCGTTGGGCATCGTCACTTCGATGACGTCCGTGGTGCCGAAGAATTCACCGGGGTCCATGGTGACGGTCAACGTCACGGATCCGCCTTGCTGGATGACCGTGTTGTCCACGTCAATCGTTGCGGCGTCGGCTTCTGGGACGAGCAGGGCAAGCAAAAGCAAGCCTCCTGCTATCGTAGCCAGTCGTAGGCTTGCGGGTTTGAGGACCCCATGCATGACCTGTCGAAGGTGACAATCACCTTTTATCGCTTGGGGTTGGCCTCTGTTAGGATTGGTGGGCCAAAACCCGGACCATGCGGGTCTCGCGCCAGCCGCTTGTGACGCGCAAATATTTGGGGGCGAGCCGTGCGAAGGCGGGGTCACAGTCCACGTGGAGACCTGGTTGGCCGATGAGTTTCTCTGGCGGCGCCACCACCCAAATGTGGTCCCACCCGACTTGTTGGAGGATGGGGTTGAGGACTTGGGTGCCGCGGCCAAGGAGCATGCCTTGTCCGCCGATGGTGCTGAGAAGAATCTTGACAGGGCCGCTCCAGTTGGCCAGCAGTTCCCGGAGTCGCGGGCCGTTGCAGTCGCTGTGTTGGATGCGGTTGGTGTGGATGACGTCCACGCCGAGGAGTGTGGGTTCGCCCCAGAATTGGTCTTTGATGGCTTTGGTGACGCTGCCGGCGCCGACCACGTAGAGGGCGTCTGGATCCCAGTGTTCCATCACTTCGTCCACAAGGGGCTCGAGGGGGGTGTCTGCGGTGGTGGCGCATTTGCTGCCTTGTACGATGGGGGTGAGTGGAACGCGCAGTTGGCCAGTGAGTTTGGTTTCGAGCCGCCCTTCCCGGTAGGCTTCTTCGTCCACGTCGGTGACGTCTCGCATGGTGGTCTCGAATCCTCGGCCGAGGTGCAGGAGGAATTCTACGGCGTCGTCCACGTCGTACGCGAAGACCGGGCTGGTGATTTTGACGCCGCCTGGGATGCCGAGGCATGGGACGGAGGGGTTCGCATGGGCGATGTCAGTCGCGGTGCCGTCCCCGCCCACGAAGCATAGCACATCGATGCCCGCGTCGCACAGGGCAATGGCTGCTCGCTTGGAGTCTTCAGCCGTGGTTTCGGCGTCGGATTGGAACGGGATTCGCCGGGTGCCCGGGACGCCAAGGGGGCCTTGCACGCTGCACCATTCCACTTCCGACCCAACCGCGGCCACGAGCCGAGCGGCCCGTTCCGGAGCGGGACTGGTGAAGCCTTGGGCGAGGGCTTCCTTCCAGTGGTGGTCGCTGCCTTTGAAGCCGCTTTCGCCGCCGATGCCCGCGATTGGATTGACGAGAACCCCAACGATCACAGTCGGTCGAGGGTGTGCCAGCGCAAAACCATGCTCTTGGCCGCCTTCGCCTCGTCGAGGCGCTTGACGGGCGTGGAGTACGGGGCGCCGCGAATGGTCGCGGGGTCCGCTGCGGCGATGTCCTTCATGGCGGCCACGAAGCGATCCAGTTCCTCCTTGGATTCGGACTCGGTGGGCTCAAACATGAGCGCTTCCGGCACGATGAGGGGGAAGTACACGGTGGGGGCGTGGATGCCTTTGTCGAGGAGTGCTTTTCCGATGTCGCCGGCGCTGATGCCGCGGTTCTTTTTGAGGCTCGATGCGCTTGCGACGAATTCGTGCAGGTTGCGACTGCCGTGCGGGAAATCCAGGGTTCCTTGCAGTTGGTGCTTGACGTAGTTGGCGTTCAGCACCGCAATCTCGGCGGCCCGTTCGATGCCGTTTCCACCGAGAAGGCAGACGTAGGTGTAGGCGCGGACGAGGGCTGCGGCTTGGCCGAACCAGCCTTTCAGTTTCCCGATGCTGGTTTCGGGGTAGTCCAATTCGAAACCGGAGGGTCCCTTGACCACGCGGGGGACGGGAAGGAATGGTTCGAGGCGCTTCTTGACACCCACTGGACCGGCTCCGGGGCCACCGCCGCCGTGTGGCACGGCGTAGGTTTTGTGGAGGTTCATGTGGACAATGTCGAAGCCCATGTCGCCGGGGCGGCATTGTCCTTGGATGGCGTTGAGGTTCGCGCCGTCGTAGTACAGGAGGCCACCTGCTTCGTGGATGATGCTTGCGACTTCCTTGATGTTCTTCTCGAAAATCCCCAAGGTGTTGGGGTTGGTGAGCATGAAGAGTGCGGTGCGTTCACTCACTGCGTTGCGAAGGCCTTCCAAGTCCACGGTGCCGTCTTTGAGGCTGGGGATTTCCACCACTTTGAAGCCGGCCATGCCGGCGGTGGCGGGGTTGGTTCCG
>JBMZMP010000098.1:0-5144 GCA_049619235.1 Thermoplasmatota archaeon | reverse complement strand
GTGCTTGCCAAGGACTTGAAACCCATCAGCAGCACACGCATCCATGCTGGAACCATCGACCGTGACGGCAATCGCTTGGCGCCCATCCGGGTCCGCGTGGGAACCATGAACCCCGTCAAATTGCGGGGCGTACAGGCTGCGTTTGAGCGCCTCACCGGCTGCGAAGTGCTGGTGGAGGGAGCCGATGTTGCCTCCGGCGTCCCAGAACAACCCACGGACGTAGAGACTGTTCTTGGTGCCGAGCAACGGGCGCTTTCTGCATGGGGTGATTGCGATTACAGCGTGGGCGTGGAAGCGGGTTTGCAGCGAGACGAACAAGGCCTCTGGTTTGATGTGCAAGCGGCCGTGGTGTACGACGGGGAAACCCTCACCCGGGGCTACGGTCCCGCATTCCAGTATCCGGAATTTGTGACCAAGCAGGCGCTCGCAGGGGAGATGATTTCAGACATCGTTGGACCGCTTGCAGGCGACGAAGACCTCGGCGGCACCACGGGTGCCATCGGATTCCTCACGAAGGGTGCTTACCAGCGGGATGAATTCACGGCGCAAGCGGTGCTGATGGCGTTGGTGCCCAGGGTGCGTCGCGAGTTGTACCTACGGACCGAGTGACGTGGCACGCACGGTTTCCGCGACGCCTTTGCCTTCGGGTGCGTCCCAGCCGGAGCCGCTTGCCGTGTCCACGTCGGGGGTTCGGCCGGGCCGACGGAGCATGCGGAAGTACTTGCGAGTGAATCCGAATTTTTCGTACAGCCGAATCGCGCCTTGGTTGTCCACGTCCACGTGCAAGCTCAAGTCACCGTCGGCAGCCCGGATGGCCGCTTCTAGTAGACTGGTGCCGACACCTTGGCCGCGCGCCGCCTTGCTGACGGCGATGTAACTCAAGTGCAGGTGCGGGAAGAACGTGTCCAGTTCCATTGGGGTCAGGATGCAGTACCCGACCACGTTGGAGCCTTGTTTTGCTTCCAAAATGTAGCCGCCTTCCGCCGCCGCAGTCACTGCTTCCATCACTTCGGGGACAGGGTCGCCGTATTTTCCAAGCCACTGCAGCAAAGTCCCGATGAGCGCGGAGGGTTCCGCTTCAATGGCTTCCACGTGCAGTTGCGGGCGGCCACTTGTGAGGATGGCCACGCAGCAACCTTCCAGGTCCGTTTGCTTTGCGAGCTCGTAGACGGCGTGCACCGATGCAAGGCTTGCGGGGTGCGCTTCGATGCCGTCTTCGAGGAGGATTTGGTGCAGTTCCATGAGTTCCGCGTCGGTCACTCCGAACGTGGCGCCGCCGGATGCATGCACTGCTTCCGTTGCGGCGCGCCCATCGAGGGCGTCCCAATTTACAAGGGGTTCATTGATTTCTGTTTCAATGACTTGGTCGGGGCGCATGGGTTTGTAGTCCTGTGAGCCGTCGAAGTCGAGTGGGTTGTTGCCTGCACTTGTACCGGCTGCGATGGCGGGCATGGTTTTGGCGGTGCCACGGGCCCACGCGGCCCGGAAGCCGAGGTGGACGCCGGCGAGGGTGGTTCCGTTGCCCACGGGGACGCCCACGAAGGCAGGGGGTTCGTCCAGGGAGTCGAGGATTTCGTCCGCGATGCGGGTGTAGCCAGTCATGGCTTGCAACGTGTTGATGCCGCCGGGGTTTGCGTCGTGGAGGTTTTCCTCCACTGCGAATTGGTTGGATGCTTTGACCGCATCCTCGTACATGCCGGGAACGCGGTGCACGATGGCGCCGAGGTCCTCCATGAGTCCGACGCGTTCTCCGCGGAAGTCTTCAGGGGTGAAGATGTGGCAGGCGATGCCGTGCACGTACGCGGCGTGGGCGAGGGCAACACCGTAGTTGCCACAGGTGCCGCAGGTGACGCCTTTTTTGCCGAGGCGGGCGGCTTCGGCCACGTCCAAGCGGGCGACGCGGTCTTTCTGCGTGCCCGTGGGGTTTGCGCCTTCCAATTTGAGGTACAAGTTGGGCAGGCCAAGTTTTTGGCTGAGTTTCGGGGATCGGAGCAGGGGGGTGTCTCCAACGCGTTTTCGCAGTTGCGTTTTTGCGTCCATTGCTCCGCAACCAATGGCCATCCTACTTAGGAGGTCGTACGTTTGCCGGCGATTAGGCGCGGTTTGGCTCCACAATGTTGTACGGGTTGCCGTCGAGGTCGCGGACGACGAGGCTCTTGCCCCACGGCAAGTCTTCGGGCTCGGTGATGTGTTCCACTTTGTCCTTTGCGTGTTCGTAGAAGGCTTGGCAGTCGCTGCTTCCAAGCACGACCATGTTGGCGTCGCCAATGGGGGGCAGGGTGCCGTCTGGGCCGGGGATGGGTGGGAGGAGGTTGATTTCCACGTTGTCGCCGGGGATGCGGACGGTGAGCCAGCGCATTTTGTTGCCGTCCCATTCGAAGACGTTGTCGCCGGCCACTTCGGCGCCAAAGACCGCCTGGTACCAGGCGAGGGCTTTGTCTTGGTCGCTGATGATGGCTCCGATGTGGGTCACGCCTGTGAGGGTCATGGCAATCCATCGCTCGGGCGGGGTTTAGGGTTTGGGACCGGTGGGTGAACGGAGTCAATGGCCAGGCCAAGTTGGAGGCACTCAGTGGAACTGGGTCAATTGGGCCCCTTCGGCGGGGAGGAGGTTTCGCGTGGCTTCTCGATAGGAAAGTTTGCTCATGCGCGCCCCATGCTGATTGCAGAATTCCACGACCAAGTGTGGTTCTTTCTTCACGATTTCTCGAAGCACCCAGCCGATGGCTTTGCGAATCCAAAAGGATTCGTCGTCGAGAAGCGTCGCGGCGGCGGACTTCCAACGCACCCAGTCGCCGCGTAGGGTGCGGAAATGCAGGAGCGGCCAAAGGAGGCCGGCCCTCCGGACCCACACGTCTTCGTCCTCGATCCACGATTCCATGTGAATGTGGATGCGCCCGAGCACTTTGATTGCGATTTGGTCCACCAGGGCCCAGGAGTGGCTGTTTCGAACGAGCGCCTTGAGACGTTCTTCGTCCAAGGCCTCGGCGGAGACATGCTCCAAGAGGAAGGAGCAGAAGGATCGAAGCTCCCAGATGCCTTGACCCCAGGCAGCGTCCACGAGTGGCCAGGGGTTTGTCTTCAGCTCAGGGTGCTCTTTGAGCCAGCGCTTGGCCAATTTGCGAAGCACGGGAACCGAGGCGCCCATGTGTTCCAATTCGGACTTGAGGTATGCCTTGTCTTTCTCGGCCCTCTCTGGCTCCGCTTGCTCTTCAATGGCGGCAAGGAGAGGGACGAGGTTCATTCAGCGGAGGCCGGTGAGGTGCCGTCCAATGATCAACCGCTGGATTTGGTTGGTGCCTTCGTAGATGCCAAGCACCTTGGCGTCCCGCCAGTACCGCTCGACGGGGTAGTCGTCCGTGTAGCCATTTGCGCCATGGATTTGGATGGCGTCTTCGCACACTTTCAGGCTCTCTTCGGCGACGAACAGCTTGGCGCGGCTGACTGCCTGCGTCCATTCATCGTACGAGATTTCGCCGGCGTCGTACCGTTCACGGGCCCGGGCGGCGTTCCATACGAGCATGCGGCCTGCGGCGATGCGGACGTCCATTTCCGCAAGCATGGCTTGGACGAGTTGGAACTTGCCGATGGGGCGGCCGAAGGCTTCCCGTTCCTTGCAATAGTCGAGACTGGCATTCATTGCTGCTTGGGCAATGCCGATACCGCCAGCGGCCACGCTGAGGCGACCGTGGTTCAATACGAACATGGCGTTCTTCCAACCGCTGCCTTCCTCACCGATGAGGTTGGCCTTGGGGATGCGGCAGTCCTGGAACCCAAGGGTCGCGGTGGGGCTGCTCCGGAGCCCAAGCTTGTTGCGGCTTTCCACGCCAATGCATTCGAAACCAGGGGTGCCTTTCTCCACGAGGAAGCAGGAGATGCCTTTGTGGCGCAGTTCGGGACTGGTTTTGGCGTACACGATGACGTAGTCGGCGATGCCGCCGTTGCTGATCCATGCCTTGGTGCCGTTGAGGACGTATTCGTCGCCGTCGAGGCGAGCGGTGGTGGCCATGGCTGCAGCGTCGGAGCCGGAACCGGGTTCGGTGAGGGCCCAAGCGGCGAGCTTCTCGCCGGTGGCCATGCTTGGGAGCCAGCGATCCTTTTGCTCTTCGCTTGCGAAGTATTTGATGGTGGTTCCAGCGAGGGAAGAGTGGACACTGATGCTGGTGCGGAGACTGCTGCAACCTTTGGCCACTTCTTCTGTGAGGATGGCGTAACTGACCGCGTCGAGTCCGCCGCCACCGTATTTTTCGGGGAACGCGGCACCCATGATGCCTTGGGCGTTCATTTTCTCGTAGATTTCGTGGGGGTGGTCGCCTTCCCGTTCCCAGTCACGAACGAAGGGGGAAATGTGCTCCTTCGTGAACGCTTCCGTCATGTCACGAATCATCTTTTGTTCATCCGTGAGGGTGAAGTCAATGGCCATTGCTGGCGCAAAACCGGGTTGGGGTGAAAAAGGTGGGGAATGACCACGCACTGCGGCGAGGCTGGTTGGAACGGGCCGCTTATGGCTCGGGCGTGATGACCGGTTCGTGTCCGGGGGCTTCAGGCGTGCTTTCCCGGATCTTTTCCGCCAAGGCGGTTGCGACGGCCGCGGTGGCTGCGCTGATGGCAATGGGCACGAGCACGTGGCGGATGCCGAACTTTGCCGTCCCTAGCAACACGGTTCCGATGAATCGAAGCATACATTCCATTTTGTTCGTCGTGGGTATATATTGATTTGCACCCAGGGCACATTCGTCCAAGTGGCCCCCTGAACCCTCTGTGATGGGCCAAATGGGCCAAGTTTCTGGGGGATTCCTTGTTGGCCTCGGAGGGACAGGTCTAAGAAGAGAACCAACCGTCCAATGTATGATTCTGTACAATGACTGCGAATGCACACGGTTGCCCGTTCCACGGCAACGACCCAGAAGGCCCGCAACTCCCCGGCACCGCCGACACGGATTACGAACGCTACCTCCGCGTGGACGAACTGCTCTCCCTGCAAAAGAAGCCGGAAGAACGCGCCCACCCCGACGAATTGATGTTCCAAACCATCCACCAGTCCTTCGAAATCTGGCTCAAATTGGTTCTCGAAGAACTAGACCGCATCAAGGACTTCCTTGACAAAGACGACAAACACAGCGCAGTCCGACTCCTGCGCCGAT
>JBMZMP010000097.1:5036-5335 GCA_049619235.1 Thermoplasmatota archaeon | reverse complement strand
GCCACGCCTTGTCCACGGTGGAGTACCACTTGCACCAATTGGTCAAATTCGACTTGTTGCACACCCGGGAGGAAGGTGGCGCCAAGGCGTTCTACCCGCCTGACTTGGACCGTCGCGACAAGGACTTGCTATACGCGGTCCGCCACGAGGCCCCCCGGCGCATCTGCGCCCACTTGCTGCTGCACCCCGGGGCGTCGCCGGCGGAGCTGAAAGAGGCCCTCGGCATCCCAGCGCCCACGCTTTCGTTCCACCTCAAGAAGCTACGGCAAAAGGAGCTGACACGGGAGGAACCGGCCGGT
>JBMZMP010000097.1:0-5026 GCA_049619235.1 Thermoplasmatota archaeon | reverse complement strand
AGCGACTGTTCGTGGTGGACGAAGAACGACTTGCCTCCGTCTTGGTCACGTACCGCGCCACGTTCCTAGACGACGCCATCGATCGCTTCGCGGACACCTGGCTCAACCTATCCTAATGTGCCTAGGTTTCGCGTGCCCACTCGCAGTCGGAGGCTAGCGGAGGTTAGTCTGTTTTGGGCCGACTGGGCCGAAACAGCGCGACGCCGGCGACGATGGCCACCACTGCTCCCGCGAGGGCGCCGAGCCACACTTGGGGCTGCACAAATGAGCCGGCGCTTGCGAGGGTGACTGCGTGGGTGCTCCAGTGGGGAATGCTCACCATCACTTGCACGCCGTTTTCATCCTCCACGATCCAGTACTCGGGTTGGCCGGCGTCATCCGTGGGTTCGAGCACGTCTGCAAGGTCCGTTGCTTGCCGGAACACCACTTCGGTTTCTGTGCCGTCGTCGTTCAGGTCGAAGTACCGCAGTTCAAGGTCGGGGCCTTGGAGTTGGGCGCGGTCCACGTTCAACACCACGGTGCGGCCCTCGGGGAGTTCCGCGCCGATGACCACGCGGTACGGGGTCTCTTTCGTGGCCACGGCGGGTGCGTCCACGGTGACGTTGAGGTCATCGTACACTTCCACTTCGCCACCCGTCACCCGGGCAGCCAATCGTCGGTCCTCCAGGGCAGCGGCAATTTCTGGCCGTTCGTCGGAGATGCGCACGTGGAACGTGAGGAATGTGTCCCGTTGGTTTCGTTCCAGGAGCCAAGCGGTTTTGCCGTCCAGTTGCACTTGCTGTCCGTTGCGTGTCTCCGTGATAGCGGCGGCTCCGAAATCCAAGTGGGTGGCGTCGCCCCGGTACGACATGTGGCCGTTTGCAGCGTCGGTGAACAAGAATCGCCCCGCATCCGTGACCACGGTCCATTGGTGGCCGCGTTGCGTCACTTTCGCGTCGCCAGCTTGGACCGTGAACCACGTGGTGCCCTCGTGGGCATAGGATAGGGTGCCGTTTTCGAAGGAAACGGTGACGTGGCGGCCCTCAAATGACGCTGGGGGCGCATCCATTTGGCGTGCATCCCCGCGGTCGTTGGGTCGGTCGTTTGCGCGGTGATCCTGCCGGCCGTCCTGCGCCAGGACTGGCGCGATGAGAAGAAGGGCAAGCAGCAACGCCAACATGCGCATAAGAGAAAATGGGCGCCATTTGGATATAAGCCCGTTCGGACAGGAATGGAATGGTTCCCTTAAACCCGGGTCGGTTTTGCCAAAAATTGTGGGCCTCAAGGAACCCTTCAATTCCATCAGTCACATGGTTGGCGCGGGGCTTGCCATCGCCGCGTTCCCGCTCCTCATCATTGATGCAGAGGGGGGCCGCGCCATTGTCTCTGCTTCCATTTACGCAACGTCCCTCTTGTCCGTGTTCGTGATGAGCGCCATTTTCCACGGCGTCACGCACCAGAAGGCCTCCGAGTGGCTGTTTCGATTGGATCAATCCGCCATCTACCTCCTCATCGCCGGCACATACACGCCCCTGGCGTTGTTGCTGGTTCGTGGCGGCTGGGGATGGAGCTTGTTTGGCGTGCAATGGGGCATCGCCATCGCGGGCATTGTCATCCTCTTGACCGTCCACCGCACGCCCCAATGGATCCACCAAGCCGCCTACATCAGCCTCGGATGGATGGCCCTCTTCGCACTCCCGCAAGTGGCGGGCCTGCCCTGGGCCGCCGTTGCTCTCATCCTCGGCGGCGGCGTGGCGTACACGGGCGGCGCGGTGCTGTATTGGCGCGACAGACCAGGAACGTTGGTCATCGGCGATCACGGCATCTGGCACCTGCTCGTGCTTGCCGGCAGCATGGCCCACTTGGTGTTCGTGTTCCGCTACGTCCTGTAATCGACCCATCGGCGGCTACCAAACCCCGGGAATTTCCGGGCATGAATCCGCCGCGGAAGGGGAAGCCGCTTTCAAGTACCACAACTAAGCGGAAAACGAGACCCCACAAATGGCAACCATCGCGGAGCAGATCAAGGAGATTGAGGCAGAGATTCTCAAGACCCAGAAAAACAAGGCAACGGAATTCCACATCGGAAAACTGAAGGCCAAAATTGCTGCTCTCAAAAAGGACCAGGAAAAGCAAGCCGCCAACAGTGGCGGCGGCGGTCTCAGTTACGCGGTCAAAAAGAGCGGCAACGCGACCGTTGGCCTCATCGGGCTTCCCTCCGTCGGGAAATCCACCATCCTGGGGGCGCTAACGGGGAAGGAATCGGAGACCGCGGCGTACGCGTTCACCACGCTCACCGTCATCCCCGGCATGCTGCACCACCGATTCGCAGACATCCAAATTCTCGACATGCCAGGCATCATCGCCGGCGCCGCCCTCAACAAGGGGCGCGGCAAGGAAGTCATCGCCGCGGCTCGAAACAGCGACATGGTCCTTTTGACGTTGGATGCAAAGCACGCCAAGAAGCACTTGCCGGTCATCATGCGGGAACTGGAGCAATCCGCCATTCGCTTGAACCGCCGCGCCAAGGACATCAACGTGTACTACACGGAGCGGGGTGGCGTGCGGATCCACTGCACCAGCAAACAAAGCCACATGACGGTGGATCAAATCGAAGAAATCGTCCGCCAATTCCGCATCAACAACGCCGAAGTGGTCATTCGTGAGGACGTCACCGTCGATGACTTGGTGGACCACTTGACTGGCAACCGCGTGTACATTCCCGCCATCGCCATCGTCAACAAAGTGGACCTCGTTGGCGAAGAAGGCTACCAAGAACTGAAAGCCTGGCTCAAAACCAAGGGCATCCCCTGCATTCCCATGGTGGCGAACAAGAAACTGGGCGTGGAAGAAGCAAAGGATTTCATCTACGACGCCTTGGACATGATCCAAGTGTTCCTCAAACCGCAAGGCGGCGAGGCGGACCTCGAAGAACCGCTCATCATGCGCAAGGGGACGGACGTGGGCGAAGTTTGTGACAAGCTCCACCGTGAATTCCGGCAGAAATTCCGTTACGCCCAGGTATGGGGCAAGTCGGCCAAGTTCCCTGGCCAAACCGTCGGCATCGACCACACCCTCGTGGACGGGGACGTGTTGTCCATCATCATGCGCCGCTAACCAAGCACCCTAGAGTCCTCAATAGATTCCGGGATTGTTTGATTGTCCCACCAAAAAGTACCTCTTTCATGAGGGTCTATTCTCCTTATGGCCTGGAAGCAAGTCCAAACCGCTGTGCTCGAGCAGCCCCTGCACGCACCCGTGCGGGTGGAGAAGCACCACGTTCCGCACCCGGAAGATGTGGGGTTCTACATGAGTCGCGGCTTGAACCGGTCGGCGCACCGCCATTTCCGGTTGCCCATCGCGGACCAGAAAGGCCTCCACGTGCTTGAGTACGACGACCATTACTTGGTCCACTGGGACCGCATCGACCCAAGCGTCAGCATGCTCGGCCATTTCCTCGGCGACGTGGTCACCGCCTTCGGCCAAGCGGTTCGGCGCCGCGCAGCCCCCCGCGTGCCCGTGGCTTTGGTGCTGTGAAACATCAAATTCCCCCGCGCACATCCAAGATCGTGATGTGGACGCTGGCACAGGCAAACGCCGCGCTCTTCGAAGTGCAAGGGATGCTCCGGGAAGCGAAAGCTTTGCTTGCAAGGCACCAGGCGGAACCCACGGCGGAGTCCGAGGAAGCGCTGCTTGTGTGCTTGGAAGGGTTTGAAGCCCGCAGCATTCAGGTCAAACGAATCGAACCCGGGTTGCTCGATTTTCCTGCCATGCTTGGCAACCGAGAAGTGTTGTTGTGTTGGATGGAGGGGGAGAAAGAGATTGGCCACTACCATGACTCGGAAGGAGGGTTTGCTGGACGCAAACCGCTCCCCCAAATCCAGTTGTGACGGTGACGGCCGAGTGCGCCGACTAGAGTCGGGTTCCCAGTAGCTCCGCGGGGCGGATCGGCAAGTCAATGCGGTTTTCGCCCGGCCAGTGGATCGTGTTGTCCCCTTCTGGGAAGAACTCGATGCTGCGGCCGCCGTCGATGCTCGCAATGGTGAACCGAAGCGAATTGCCGGCCTTCACGAAGTCCTCTTGTGGGTAGAAATCCACCGTCAACTGCATGGGGCCGCTCTCCACGGGTTCCGGATGCAGGATGCCGTTGCGGTAAATGGGGTTCAGGTAGCCGTAGTTTTCCCGGCTCACCACCACGTTGCCGCTTTCGTCCAATTGGTCCATGACCACGGTGATGTGGGTGGTTTCCGCTTCCACGTGCAGGTTCAGGTGCAGCAAGGGAACTCCTTGCAGCCGCACGTCGCTTGCGAAGGGCTCGGTCTGGAACACCAAGTTGGTGTTCTCGCATTGGCTGAGTTGTTCCTCTACGATTTCCACGCCCACTGCGCCCATGTTGAATTGGTCGCGGCCGCAACCGTGCCAGGACGCGGTGCCTTCCGTGGCGGGTTCGTTGCCAAGGCTGCCGTCTGGTTGCAAGTGGAACTGCATGACGGCGCTGTTCAGGATGGGCCATTCGGCGCTGCGGTGCCAGGTGCCGTCATTGGATTGGATCCACGCCACGTCCGTTTGGAACATGCCCGTGTCGATTTCCTTCAAGAACGTGTCAAAGAACGCGGTCACGTATTGCCACCAGTCGCCGTACGCGTCGTCAGCGGCGCTTGGGTATGCGTGGCCCCATTGTCCACCAATGAGGGTCTTGCTGCCGTTTGGTGCGAGGTCATTGAACCAATTGGCGATGTGGTTGGGCTTCACGTTCCAGTCCGCAAGGCCTTGCGCCATGAGAACAGGCACCTTCACTTCGCCAACGAGGGGCTGCAGGTCCCGTTCTTGCCACCAGTCGTAGAATTCGCCGGATTGGTCCAAGCCGCCATGCACAACCATGTTCTCTGCGTGGGGGCAAAGGGGTTGGTCTGCGGCTTTCTGGGCGTAGGTCGCCGGGTTCAAAGTGGGCGTGATGCCTTCTTGGGTGTAGCCGAAATTGGTTCCGCCGAGGGCGTGGTTGCCATCGTATGGGACGCCGTCGTTGTGGTGGTAGTTGTAGAAACTG
>JBMZMP010000096.1:0-5345 GCA_049619235.1 Thermoplasmatota archaeon | reverse complement strand
TGATGCGTGAATCGTGATGCGCTAGGTTTGACACCCAGTTGCACGGCCAAGCCTGTGCTGGTTTGGTTTGCAAAAATGAAAGGAAGAAGGAAGGAAAAGGTGCGTGGGTTTCACGCAGTTGCGAATGTGCGAGGGACTTAGAAGTCCATTCCGCCCATTCCACCCATCTCGTCTCCACCAGGTGGGGAGGAGAAGGCCTTGGCAGCGATGACGTCGTCGATGCGGAGAATCATGACACTGGCTTCCGTGGCGGCCTTGATTTCTTGGGTGCCTACGCGGAGGGGCTCAATGACGTGGTTCTCGAACATGTCTTCCACCTTGCCGGTGTAGACGTTCACGCCGTGGCTGCTCTTGCCGCGCTTGTGGGCACGGCGGAGGGCCAGCAGGATGTCGATTTCGTCGAGGCCCGCGTTTTCTGCGAGGGTGCGTGGGACCACTTCGACGGCGTTTGCGAAGGCTTCAATGGCCATTTGTTCGCGGCCGCCGACGGTGGTTGCGAAGTCGCGCAGTTTGAGGGCGATTTCGGTGGCTGCTGCGCCGCCGCCAGGGGTCATCTTGCCGTCTTCGAGGGCCACTGCAACGACGCTGAGGGCGTCTTCGAGGGCGCGGTCTGCTTCAGCGACCACGTGTTCGGTGCCGCCGCGAAGGAGGATGCTGACGGCCTTGGCGTCTTTGCAGTCGGTGACGAAGGTGAAGGTGTCGTCGCCGATCTTGCGTTCTTCCACGGTGCCGGCGTTGCCGATGGTGGACTTGCTGAGGTCGTCGAGGGTGTTGACGATGGTTGCACCGGTTGCCTTGGCGAGTTTTTCCATGTCGCTCTTCTTGGCGCGGCGGATTGCGTAGACGCCTTTCTTCGCGAGGAAGTGTTGGGCGAGGTCGTCAATTCCCTTTTGGCAGATGAGGACGTTGGCGCCACTCTTGGTGACCTTGTCGACCATGGCACGGAGCGTGTCTTCTTCTTGGGCGAGGAAGGCGCCGAGTTGGTCAGGTGCGGTGATTTCGATCTTGGCGTCCACTTCCGTCTTCTTGATTTCGAGGGCGGCGTTGACGAGTGCGATCTTGGCGTTGCTGACGGTTTCAGGCATGCCGCTGTTGACGCGTTCCTTGTCAAGGATGACGCCAGGGACCATGGTGCTGTCTTCGAGACTGCCGCCGCGGGCCTTTTGGACGATGATGTTGTCCAAGTCGCAGACGGTCTTGGCGTTCTTGCCGGTGCCGTGGGTTTCCACGACGGCGGTGCATGCGTCCACGACGATTTGCGTCAGGAGTTCGCTGCTGCTGCTGGCGTTCTTGCTGGCGAGGCTGGTTTTGGCGATGTTGAGGAGCACCTTGTTGTCGCCTTTCTTGATGGGCATGGCCATGCCTTCGAGGACCTTGACGGCTTCCTTGGCTGCCATGTTGTAGCCACCGGTGATGGTGGTTGGGTGGATGCCCTTTTCGAGCAGTTCGCCGGCCATCTTGAGGAGCTCGCCGGTGAGGACGACGCTGGTGGTGGTGCCGTCGCCGCATTCTGCGTCTTGGGTCTTGGCCACTTCGATGACCATCTTGGCAGCGGGGTGTGCTACGTCGATTTCTTTGAGGATGGTTGCACCGTCATTGGTGATGACAACGTCTCCCATGGAATCCACGAGCATCTTGTCCATGCCTCGGGGGCCGAGGGTGGTCTTGACGGTTTCCGCGATGAGGCGGGCTGCGTAGATGTTGTTGCTTTGGGCGGTGCGGCCGCGGGTGCGTTCCGTTCCGTCCTTCAGGATGTATACAGGTTGTTGTTGTCCACTCATGGTGATTCACTCCTGTACCATGGGCTCCGAAGACCCCATGGTGAGTGGAATTGTGGAATTGTGGTTCTACAAAAAGGTTTGTGCCTTACGCGTACTTTTTTGAGATTTCTTGGCTAATCTCTTGAGCGATTGATTGCCCGGCCAATCGAAGGAGATCTACACCTTCCTTCGAATAGGCCGGCGTCCCCGGCCTAAGTGTCGGTGCAGAATTTGCTTCAACCAAATGCATTGCGGCAAGCGTCGAAAAATGAATGGGAGAGTTCCGATATATGCTGATTAGGGCCTTGAAGTCCTTTTGACACTTCCATGCCCGCTTATCCAACAATTTGGACCCATGCTTAATCACGCCGTGCTCATGGTCTTCATAATCCGGCGGCATCCCAAGTTTCAGCGAGTCGATCCCAATCAGCAACCAGTATTCGACCCAATATCGAACGCTCCTCATCTGGGCCTTTTGAGTGTGCGCCGACCTTGAACGGTCATCTGCCTCGTCCGCCAGCCTCATCAACCGAGTACCTTCGGCCGAGAGCTTTAAAACTCGATTCACTGAAATCGTCGAACCGCCTTGTGCTGGCCGTATCGGCCGGTTCTTGAAATGCGCGAAAAACTCCTCCCTTGTCAATTCATGCTCTTTCTTCAGAATTTGAAGACCTGCAAGCACTTGTTTCGATGGCTTCCATACTAGGCTATTCCCCATCGACTTCATCTCCGTGAGTTTGGAGAAAGCTGGACGCACGTCCTCATGGACTATCGTAAGGGGCAGGCTGTCACCCGCATAGATGCTTTCAAGCAGCTCCCAAGACGAGTCTTGGGATTGAGAACTCTGTTCAACCCGATCATAGAAAGCCGAAAAATGATCGAGCATTTTTTCCACGACAGGATAATCTTTTGCGGCAGAGGTCACAATCGAATGAACGCGATGCTTCAGATCGGTCTGACGATATTCTTGGATGAAATCTTCATCAATCCGGTCCCGATGGTACCTAATCGCCGATTCAAACAAAAACGCACAATCCCCGATTGCCTGCCGGGGGTTTCCCTTGGCCAGCCGATGAATTTGCTTGAACGCCAACGGCGAAAAAACCTTCTCGTAGCTAGAACCGGAGATGCGCAACCTTCGGTCCATAAGTTTCCGAATATCGTCCGCAGACATCGGGTTCAAATTCCAAGATGGAGCAGCCCCAATGTAAGTTAGATCTTCTTCCTTCACGAAATTCTTCCAGTCTTCGTGTGCGGTAATCACAATCGTGGCCTTTTGCTTCAAATCCTGTATAGAACCTTGAGCACTTTCGAAAAAGCGTTTGACAATTGCAAGGTCGGGCTGGGTCACGAATCTATCGAGATTGTCAATCAGCACGACCACCGGCTTATCATGCGACCTCATTGCATCACGTAGGCGCAGGGGTACCTCGCCCTCCGAAGGAGGCGGCCCTAGGTCACCCAAAGCTTCCACCAGCCGGCCAAACATCCAAGTATACATCTTTCCAGGAGATTCAATCGTAGCAAAAACCAGACTCATGTCCAGATAAATGATATCTGCATCGGCAGCCACTCGTTCCTGAATTGAATTTAGCAATGTTGTTTTCCCCGCCCCTCGGCCACCATAGACCATCCTCATTTCTCCCGCCCCGCTTGCCACGAATGTGTCAAGCTGTGCGAGATATTCCGTGATTTCCGAGGTTTCTACAAACCCCTTGGAGGCTGAAGAACTAGGAAGGTCTACCCAAGGATGTCCTTCGACCCCCCATTTCTCATACGCAAACGAACCAACCTTCTTTTTTCCCCTTGACAATTTTGGTACGGGGTTGCTTTTGTATCTAGGGACCTCAGCCCCAAATTTCTGAGCCATGAAGTCAGATAGCTCGTGCGAAGGGTGTTGTTTTGCCTTCCCCCAACTATTATCAATTGATATTGGCAACAAAGTGGCCGTGATCCCATTTTGGCGGAATAGTTTCAAAAACTTTGATAGTTCATTGTTAATATAATCGAAAGTTAGCTGCTTGAATAAATCAATTTCAGTCTTGGAGACCTTTGGAAAACTCATCACAATTTCTATAGTCCCAACGTCATCAATCGAAACTGAATCCGTATAATGATGACGCCACCAATGCAATTCACTCTCGACGGGTAATTTATGCTCCTTAAGCAACTCCATTTTTACCCGATTGTAATCCAAATGCAACGCATCTGCAAGACGAACAAGCCCTAGTAGAAGTTGGACCCGAATCCCCTGGTTGGCCAATTTTTTATCTTCGAATTCAATGGAGGGCAAATCAGAGCAATGAAATTTGCAGATTGGGGCCGCAACTAAAGCTAATTTAGAGACCGTTTCGTCAAAACTTAACCCCAAATCCACCCCGCGACTTTCACCCCGAACTTGAGCCTGAATCCAATTGGACGCTGCTTCACCGTGCTGATTCCTTTGCAAAACCATATCATACGCGTTTACGCGGGAAACATCCTTGGCAGAATCGATCGTTGCTTGAAGCGCAACATCGTGGAGATAGCACGCCATCAGCCCTACAAAATACTCAAACTGATTCAAGGCCTTGGGGGTTCCCCTCGAGGCTTCGGCCAGATCGATGAAGTTTGCCGCCACTTGGTCCAAATGAGCAATCGTGTGATCCGTAAAATGAATCAGCGTCTCCCGGCTAACCGCGAGTTCGGCCTTTCTCCGAATTTCAAGCAAAGCAGGCGCATACTTTGCCCCCACTAGAGATTCAAATCTTTCGACAACCAATAACCTGGGAGGAGGCAGTCGCCATATTATTCTGCTGGCGATGATTGAGGCCGTTTCAGAAAAATCATGTCCCCCAACCTCGTGTCCCTAGCCCGAAAACCAAATTCCCCAAAATCTCGACAACACGCGAGATCTTAGTAAACGATCAAGAACGCCCATAAATCAAATCAAAACACAAGAACCAACGCCATATATCGGAGATGACGCTCCTCGCCACGTGACCGTGGTTCGCACCATCCTATGGAAGCACCTGCAACAGGTGCATGGCGGCGAAGCCACGCTCCCCGAAGACCCCAATCACCCCGTTCTCGCAGACGAGTTCATCGCCCAACTTGGCGCATTGAGCCGCCGGGACCAACGGGCGCTGGCGGCGTCCTACATCCAACTCTGGAAACGCTCATTCCGGAGCCTCGCAAAGCAACTCCGCGGCCGCCCCGAGTACGCAGTCCGATTGTTCTGCCACGAATTGTACCCCTTCCTCACGGCGAACCGGTTGGCTGGCCGAACAGTCAGGGTGGGGCCCCGCGATGCCGTTTGCCACCTCGAACCGGGCTTGCCCCGAGCCTACCAAGAGGGCCTGCTCCAAGCGTTCATGGAGCTCACCGGTGCCACCATCAGCTTGAAGCAGGACCCCGAAGGCATCCACGTTCGGTACCAAGTCCCAAAGGCCGACCGCGCGGTTCGACTGGCCCGGGACCTCACCCTACTGCGCATCCCCCTCCTCCTCACGGCCCTCGCAGCGACCTCCTCGAGCCCCTCGGCCGCGGCGGGCTACGCGGTCCAACACGCGGCGGGCTACGCGGTGACACCGACGAGCACGGTTC
>JBMZMP010000095.1:0-5365 GCA_049619235.1 Thermoplasmatota archaeon | reverse complement strand
ACAGATGCACTCGGCCGGCGCCCGGTGCTCATCGCCACCATGGGCATGAACGCTGTCTTCACTCTTTTCTTTGCGGCGTCTCGAGGTCATGACAGCATGGTAGTCTTGCGCTTTTTGACGGGCTTCGGGTGCGGCGGCAGCGTCCCCGTCGTCGCCATGGTTGGCGATCAACAAAGTGCCTTGTTTGCCCACGGCGGCCGCAAGCGCGGCGACACGAAGGTCACCTTCGGCACCGGCTGCTTCTTGCTCCACCACACTGGAAAAGACTCCGTGCAATCCAAACACGGACTGCTCACAACCCGCGCTGCGAACCCCGACGGCGACGCCCAATTTGCCCTTGAAGGCAGCGTGTTCATGGCCGGGGCGGCCATTGATTGGTTCACAGACTTGGGCATCGGAGAGAACGGCCCCGACGTGGACCGATTGGCGTTGTCCGTTCCAGACGCAAACGGCGTGCTCGTGGTCCCTGCACTCCAAGGCCTCGGCGCCCCGCACTGGGACAGCGACGCCCGCGGCGCCATCTTCGGCCTCAGTCGAGCCTCCCAGAAAGGGCACATTCTGCGCGGCCTACTGGAGGGGTTGGCATTCCAATGCGAGGACGTGCTGGAAGCGATGGCCAAGGAAGCGGGTACGAAACTGACCTCCATCCACGTGGACGGAGGTGTCAGCCGAAGCGACGTCCTGATGCAGATGCAGGCAGATCTCAGCGGCACCGAAGTGCTCGCTTCGAAGGAATCTGACATGACGGCGCTTGGCGCCGGGCTGCTTGCGGGGTGCACCATGGGTTGGTGGACGGCACCGAAGGCAGGGGAATTGGTTTCGTACAAGCCGAAGAAAACGAAGGGGTTGAAGGAAAAGAAGAAGCAGTGGGGCCGCGCCTTGAAGGCGGTTCGCGACTTCGCTTAGGCCTTGGCCGCGCGCATGGCGTCCCGCAGGACATCCATGGCGCCGTCGATTTGGCCCTTGGTGACGTTGAGGCTTGGGATGAAGCGGATGCCGCTCTTTCCGCAGCCGAGCAAAACGAGGCCTTTCTTCCAGGCTTGCTCTTCCACTTTGTCGCGCAGTTTCGCGTCCGCGGTGCCGTCTGCTTTGTTGAATTCCATGGCTCGCATGAGGCCGATGCCTCGCGCGTCGCCGACGCTTCGGAAGTCTTCCTTGATGTCGTTGAGGTGCTTGCCGAGGTAGTCGCCCATTTTGGCGCTGTTTTCGATGAGCTTCTCTTCGCCAAGCACGTCAATGGTGGCGAGGCTTGCGGCGCAGGCAACCAGGTTGCCGCCGTACGTGTTGCTGTGGATGCCCTGTTCTGGAAGGTCAAGGTCTGCACGCACGATTTGTGCGCCGATGGGCATGCCGCTGCCCATTGCTTTGGCGATGCTGATCATGTCCGGGTTGACGCCGAAATGTTCACTGGCGAACCATTTGCCGGTGCGGCCGAAGCCGGTTTGCACTTCATCTGCCACGAGCAAAATGTCGTTGTCGTTGCAGATTTTTTGCAGCCCCTTTGCAAACGGTTTGGGGGTGACGTGGTACCCACCTTCTCCCTGCACGGGTTCCCAGAACAGTGCCGCGGTGTCTTCCACGGGCAGCTTGGTTTCGAAGAGGTATTCGAGGGCGTCGAGGGCGCGGTTGCTGAGTTCGTCCGGTTCCTCGTAGCCGTTGATGCCCCACATGTTCTTGTACGCGGAGGGGAAGGGCGTGTGGTGGACGCCGGGCATGCTGGGGAAATTGCCCATTTGTTGCATGGCTTTGGAGTGGGTGAGGCTCAAAGCGCCCATGGTGCGACCGTGGAATGCGCCTTGGAACGCCACGAATTGGCGCTTGCCTGCGTGGTTGCGGGCCACTTTGAATGCGGCTTCATTGGCTTCGGCGCCGCTTTGGCAGAAGAACGTCTTGGTGTTGCCCTTGATGGGTACGAGGCCGTTGAGGCGCTCGGCCAGGTCCGCTTGCACGTCGTAATAGAAATCGGTGCCCGCGAAGTGGATCAACTTGGCCGCTTGGTCTTGCACCGCTTTGACCACTTTGGGGTGGCAGTGGCCGGTGTTGATGACGCCGATGCCGCTTGCAAAGTCCAGCAAACGGTTTCCGTCCACGTCCTCCACCACGACGCCTCGGGCGCGCGCGGCGGCCACGGGGGCACACTTGGTGGTGGTCATGAGGTACTTGGTGTCCTTTTTGACGATTTTTTTGGCGTTCGGCCCGGGTAGGGACGTGATGAGCTTGGGTCGTGTTTCGTTTCCGCGGATTGCCATACATTCACCTTCGAATTTCGTAACGGTCCATGCCTTGGGGGATGTAAACCCTTGCCGGTCCAAGCAGGGAGAAAGCCCTGCGAAAATCGTAGAGGTGCCGCGAAAGTTAAAATGGGGAGCCACTCGGCGGCCCCGTGGACTTCAGCGCCCTGCTCTTGGTTTTCATCCCACTCTTCGTCATCGTCGACCCGTTCGCAAGCCTCGGCTTGTTCCTGGGTCTGACTTCCCAGCACACACGCAAGCAACGCATCCGCATCGCCGCCAAGGCAAGCGCATTCGCCGCAGTGGTGTTGTTCCTGTTCGCGACGGCGGGGCGCACGGCTCTGGACTTCTTGGGCATTGAAATTTATGCGTTGCAAGGCGCCGGCGGATTGCTTCTTGCCATGATTGGTTTGAACATGTTGAAGGAAGGCCGGGAGATTCCCCGCCGGGAAATCCAGTTGCCAACGGGCGGCGACTACGACCCCGTGGAGGACTCCCTGGAGGACCCCACTTTTGTGCCCCTTGGTTTGCCCATGCTCGCCGGACCTGGAGCCATCAGCTTGGTCATTGTTCAGACCACCAACGCCGGGTTGCCCATGGTCGCCACGAGCATCGCTTTGACCATGCTCCTTGCGGGCCTTTTGTTGATGGGTGCAGCGCGAATGCAGCACCGCGTCGGACCGAACGGCGCTCGCGTGGTGACCCGCATCATGGGCATCATCACCGTCGCGTTTGCTGTGCAGTACATGTTCGACGGCATCAGTGGGTGGCTTGCTGTCCGAGAGGCCGCGGAAGCCGTGAACGGTACGCTGGGCTGAGAATGGCCTGCGTAGCAGAGCCGTACCATTGGGCCGTACTCAGGGAACCACTGCCGCCTGCTCCTAGCGCCAGACGTCCTTGAACAGTTCCTTCACCGTCTTGTCCGCATTCTCCGGCCTGAGGGGGCAATAGGAGCATTTGGGGTCGGAGCTGCAGCACGCCATCTTCCGTTCCCACTCGTCCCGATCCATGCGGCTTAGAAATCCTGCAAAATGAGGCGACTGCGCGTGGAGTTTGTGCCTTCAATGGCCCGGATGGCGTCGATGAGGTGGTTCAATTTCCCCGTGTCGCGGCAATCCGCCACCACCACGATGTCGTCTTCACCTGTCACTTCCCACACATGGTCCACTCCATCCCAGGCACGGATTTGGCTCGCGACCGTTGGAGAGTTGACGTTGGAGGCCACTTGGACCTCGATGAGGGCCTTGACAAATTGGCCCCGGGTTTCAATTGTGAACTTTCGAATGACGCCGTCCTCCACGAGGCGCTTGACGCGGCCTCGCACGGTGCCTTCACTGGTGCCGAGTTCCTTTGCCAATTCCGTAAAGGAGGCCCGCCCGTTGCTTCGAAGCAGTTGCACGAGACGCATGTCGGTTTCGTCCACGCTGCGCCATGGCCGTGGGGCTCTTAGACGTGCCGCGACGGGGCCGAGGCAAGAGCGTGGCAAAAGGCGCAGCGAAAACAAGCGGGAGTGAACTGCCAGAATCTTGAAACGGGGTGCCCTTGTGGCGCTCGTATGAAGCACATCTTGATGGTTGCCGCAATCGTGGCCATCGCGCTTGCCGGCTGCGTCGGCGACGACGACAACGAAAACCCCGGCACGCCCGCCAAAGCGGAATGCGAATTCGGCTACGTGGACGAAAAAGGCGTCAACGTGGTGGACACCACCGCCAACGTGATGCCCTACGAATTTGACGCAGACCTGAACGAATGGACCGCCCTCGACCCATGGAACGCGGAGTACACCAATTTCCGCACCTGCACCCTGGAAGAAGTGGGCCACCACCCACTCCGCTTCAACGGCGACACCCCAGACCCACACAAGTACCTCGGCGAAATTGACATGCGAGGCGACCTGAACCTTGGCGCAGTTGCCGTGCTTGGAAACGGCGAGGACCCCATGGTGTACCTGTTGGACATCACCAACCGCACGCACCCCGAAGTGCTCAGTGTCATCACCCAATTCGACACCTACGTGGTGGATGTGAAAATCAGTGACGACGGGAACCACTTGTTCACCGCCAGCCAAAACATCCCCGCCGGCGCCGGAGCCATTCCAACGGACCCCTTGGCCGTGACGCCACCCACCGGATTCACCATTTACGACATCAGCGACCCCGCAGACCCCGTGTTCCAACAATTCGTCGTGAACGTGGACGACATCGGCTGCCACATGATCAGCCACGAAGTGATTGACGGAACCGAGGTGGTGTTCTGCGTTGGCCAACACGTCAGCGCCCACGGCTTTGTGCCGGTGGCAGACGGCCTCCCCTGGGCCTACCTCGGCGCATTCCAGTACCTACTCCCTGATGGTAGCGGAACGCTTGCACCAGGCGCCTGCGTCAACGACCTCATCGCCGCAGGGGACCCAACCGGCCTCCTGTGCAGTGGCCCCCACGACATGACCGTGGCCGTGGACCCCGTGGACGGCAACACGTACATGACCGTCAGCCACTGGAACGAAGGCCTCCGCGTGGTGGACGTGAGCGCCCCGGTGACCGATGGATTCGTGACCGTTGGTTCCTGGAACGGCGAAGGCGCCACCCACTACGATGGCAACGTGCACACTGCCATGATGGCTTGGGTTGGCGACACCCGCTACGTCATTGCCACGCCCGAAATGACCTATAGCGGCGTGGTTCCTGCCATGTGGGTGCTGAATGCCACGGATCTTTCCAACATGGAATTGGTCGCCGAATGGTACAACCCACAAGAAATTCCAACCCCGGGCCTCTTGACCACGTTGCACCAATGGCAAGTGGCACCCACCGGCCCCGACGTGGCCGCAGAGGACGTGAACATCTACATCACCATGAACCACGCTGGCCTCTGGGTGCTGGACTTTGAACGCATCCTGGCCGGCGACCTCGTTGGTGCCATCGGCGGATTCCACATGGCCCGTGGCCAACTGGACCAATCCACCGCAGTGGGCAACGCCATCCTCAGCACCTGGGACGTGAACGTGGTGGATGGATTCAGTATGATGACATTCGAAGAATTATCAACGAGGAGACACGCAAAGCGTTGGCACTGGGCGCAGCCAATAGGACTCAGAAGGTCTTCGCAAGCACAGCAATCACCCCTCAAGGCGATGA
>JBMZMP010000094.1:0-5413 GCA_049619235.1 Thermoplasmatota archaeon | reverse complement strand
AGTGTAGTGGTCAATCATCTGGGACTTTGAATCCCGGGACTTCGGTTCGAATCCGGGCGGGGCTACTATCAATAACCCCTGTTTTGATATCAAAACAGCCTTTTTCCCAACTTTTGGCCTTCATTTTGAATCACATTGATATCAACACTGAGGCCCCAAGATATCGCGAAACCAGGGGGAGACTGTCGAAGTACACGCGGTGCACGTGTTGGATATCCAGCCCGAAGGCAGCCAATTGACAATACCGCGAATTTTGCCACAACGGCACAATCAATGCCAACAGAGCATACCAATTCGCCGGAAAACCGCTCAATGACAAGCTAGATGGTCGTTGACTGGCGGCCTTCGGCTGAGAGTATCTGGTCTAGAAAGTGTCTTGAAAATCATGCGATGAAACATTTGCACGGTCAAGCATCTGGTTCATGTCAGCGTGCACCGCCGGACCGTTGAACTCTGAGCTTGCCAATTCATGGGCCTGCCTATCCGGTTGGGGCGCCCTTTCCGGGCCCTTTGCGCCAAACCTTTTGACGCGTTGCGAATCTAGGAATCCATGAATGAGATCACTGCGACATGCCACAAGTGCGGGCGAACTTGGCCGGCCCGCAGGGTTCCATTTCGGGACGGGACCGAGCACATTCGCGTTTCATGCCCAAGTCATCCAGGAGTCTACGCACCCCAAGATTTGAACGAGGGCCCTTTTGTTAGGTGAGTTTGATGAATTCAGGTGATGTTGTTGAGGTGCTTTCCCGCCACCGAATCCCACCCAATCGCTACGGAATCTTCCAGCCACCAACGGGGCACGAAGGCTTGATGCTGGACCAGGAAAACGGCATTTGGACGATTGTCCACTTCGAAAGGGGAACCCCTACCGAGGTCGGACATTGGCCCAACGAGGAAGACGCCGTGAAGGAATTCGTTAAGCGACTGGTGAAAGGCTTCTCTTGGTAGCCACGACCGTTCAAAAGGGCGTGTCGAAGCGGTTCAAGAGGCCTGGAGGCAGCGCTTGACGCTTATCGAAGCCCTCGACATGCACCCTACGCGAGGGTATGGGGAGATTTGATTCCCAACGAAAAGGGCGAGAAAATTATCCTAGAAAGTCACCAGTTTGGCGGCGAAGATTCCGAGCAATTCTCAGAGATCGCCGAAAGTTTAGGTCTCTTGCAAAGAGAACTGTTGGACGCTTTTGCGACGCGAATCTTTAGCATAGCTGTTCGCGAGCAAGATTCGAAACATGTCGAGGCTGCGTGGACTGCAATGACCCTGGCTACTCAAGGCGCAAGCATGCGTCCGGAAATCGATTATCGGCAATTGGTTTACGATGCCTTGATGCGGGCGGGGCTACTTCTTTTCTATTCCTGTCAACACAAACATGCTCTGCCGGACACGAAGGGCCAGGGTTTCACTGACTTAGCTTCGGATTTCCGCGATTGTGATTTCCCTGCATGAGAAACCCTGCGCAAGCAAACAAGGTACCGACCACAAGCATCCAAAGGAATGCGTCCATGCTTTCCATTCGCTCACGGGTGTCTTCTCCGTACTGCTCCCAGCCTGCTTCACTGAAATCATAGCCAGACGGGTAACTCTCGACGGAATCAAAAAGGCCGAAGATGGCGGATGCGATTAGGCCCATGCCAACAACAAAGAAAGTTGCACCCCAGAATTTCCAATTCATGGCAACCCATCCGGCCATCGCTGTTTGAACCTGCCGAAGCCGTGGCGGAAGGCATACCACTCTTCAATCGGCCTTTTACCAATACTTCCAACAGAAGGGAGCCAGCTTTGGCGCGCCATTTGTTTGCGATTCCTGAAAAAAGCCCTCGTCTCGACCGCTTTTTTGGGGCTGACGTGAAGTGGCCAATCCCGAGGTGCAGTTTGTGATGTTTCAACCGCGTTCATGGGAAACGAAAGCGGACTGACGCATTCGTCTTCGAGGTGATTTTTTAACGATGGGGCTTGATGTTGGCGGCATGTTGCGAGTGGTTGTTTTGTTGATTGCTGTGTTTCTGGCCGGTTGCACAACCCCAATCGAAAACACCACCAACGAAACAAGCAGCTCCGCGCAATCGTGGGATGACCCCACCGAACATGGCTACTACAAACGCGGAGAACCCACAACCACGTCCCATCACGGCGACACGAGCACAAGCGCCACCTCCACTTGGAACAGCAGACCATGGGTCTGGATCGAAGAAATGCAATGGAACCCCATCGGCTACGACACACCCCAAAACGCCAACGAAGAATACGTCAAATTCTGCCACCGAGACGGGGAAAATTACCACGAAGACATTGGAACCAACAAAGTCATTTACAACGCCCCCGGAAACGACACCGACATCATTCTGCACCAATTCGCAGTGAACACCACTTGGCCGGAAAGCAAGTGCATCACCATCCGGAATGGAGTAGGCGAAAACACAAATGAAACCATTTACACCGGCCTCGGGCACACGTTGCACAACAAGGCTGGACTCGTCGTAATGATCTATTTCCATGAAGACCCGTATCAGCCTTCTTGGGGGACGGTGACAGGGGAGTCGTATGGTGAGTGGAGGACGTACAATGTGCCGAGTTCCACGGGAAGCAGCCAAACCGGAAGCATGAGTTCCTCCAGTACCACGTCACAAGCATAGTCATCTACGCCCGCCGCCACGGAAGCGTTTGCGTGCAAGGATAGGAGATGCACGGAGCTAAATCGGACTGCTTGATGGGACCATCGTGAACAAAGGCCTCCTCGTCATTCTCGATGGTTTCGGTTGGGGTGATCCTGAGCATCCTTGCAACGCGGTTGCGCTTGCGAGCACTCCAAACTTGGATGCGTTGCGTGCCAAGCAGCCCCTGGAAATTTCGAACAACGAGCACCATGTGGGGCTCCCGGAGGGCCAAATGGGCAACTCGGAAGTGGGCCACTTGAACATTGGTGCCGGCCGCGTGATGTACCAGGATTTCCTGCGAATCAACAAGGCCATTGAGGACGGGACGTTCGAAGAGAACGAGGCTTACCGTGCGGCGTTTTCGTACGTGAAGAAGACCGGCGGCCGCGTGCACTTGATGGGTTTGCTTGGCCCCGGCGGGGTGCATGGGCACGAGGACCACTGGGGCGCGGCGCTGTGGGCGTGCGCCGAGGAAGGCGTGAAGTGCTACGTGCACCCGGTGCTGGACGGACGGGACACGGATCCGCGCTCCGCCGCAGAATTCTTGATCACGTTGCAGGGACAAATGGACCTCGCCGACGCCGGCACCTGGGGCACCATGGTGGGCCGGTACTACGCAATGGACCGGGACCAGAACTGGGAACGCACCAAGCTCGCATACGACTTGTACGCGGACGGCGTTGGTCGATTCACCGAGCCCGGGCAAGCGCTCCTGGAGGCGTACCAAGCCGGGGAGGATGACGAATTCGTCAAACCGGTGCTGCTGGACCGCGACGGAATCGTTCGCGACGGCGATGCATGCATTTGGCTCAACTTCCGACCAGACCGGTCAAGGCAAATCACCCGGGCCTTCATGGACCCCGACTTTGCCGGGTTTGAACGCGTCAAGAAAGACATCCTCTGGGTCTGCACCACCCAATACGACGACCAATTCCTCACATTCCCCAACGTCCACGTGGCGTACGGGCCGCACCGCCCCAGTGACACCCTCGGCGAGCATGTCTCCAGCCTCGGGCTGCGGCAGTTCCGCATCTCTGAGACCGAGAAATACGCCCACGTGACGTACTTCCTCAACGGCGGCCGGGAGGAGCCTTTCCCCGGCGAAGAACGCAGACTGGTCCCTTCCCCGAAGGTTGCCACGTACGACTTGCAACCCGAAATGAACGCCCACGAGGTCACCGACCACCTCATCGCCGCCATCAAGGACGGATTCGACCTCGTCGTGGTCAACTACCCCAATGGCGACATGGTGGGCCACACGGGCAACTTGGAAGCCAGCGTCAAAGCAGTGGAAGTGATGGACGAATGCCTCGGCCGCGTGTTTGCTGCCGCCGAGGAAGAAGGCTACGTCGGCCTGCTTACGAGCGACCACGGAAACTGCGAAGAAATGTGCCACGTGGTGGACGGAGAAGCGGGCGGCCGCATCACGAGCCACTCCATGGAACCCTCCCCACTCATGGCCTTCGGTGCCGCAAAGGACGCCACACTCACCGGCCCCGGCAGCCTCAGCAACGTCGCCCCCACCCTCCTAGACCTCATGGGATTGGAGAAACCGGAAGCGATGGACGCAAAGAGCCTGGTTGGCTGAAACCTTTACCAACCCCATCCAATGGCCGAGGCATGCGCTTCGTAGCCGCCATGTTCCTGATGCTTGCATTTGCAGGCTGCATTTCCGATGATGCCCCGGAAAATTCGGACGAATCTCCACAAACCGAAAGCAAATTGCACGTCCTCTCTGGCATGGTGGAGCCGGATGATTTCAACGCCCCTCTGTTCCAGACAAGCGCCGTGATCGCCACGGGAGGCCCCTTGTACGGTGCTGGTGAACCCAGCATCCACGCCGCTCTCGACGGCACCATTTACGCCGCATTCCCTGGTTGCGACGACGGCCCATACTACTTCGTGTCCTACCCCGGAAGTGAAACCTGCGGCCACGGCCTTGTGTTCAAATCCATCGACAACGGCGAATCATGGGACCGCCTGAACCGGAACGGCGACGGCCGCCTCACCGAGGACGGCCCCCTTGCAAACGGTGACGCAGACGTTGCCGTGGACTCTGCAGGCGTCGTGTACACCAGCAACCTCGGAGGGGGCATCCAATTCCACCGCAGCCTTGACGGCGGCGAAACCTGGGAATACATGGCTAACATTGTCCCCGAAGGCGAAGGCGCAGACCGCCAATGGCTCGCCGCAGCTGGCCCCGGGCACGTGGTGAACGCTTGGATGCGCACCGCCCCCGCCCGGGACGTTGCCATCAACACCACCTTTGACGGCGGCATCACCTGGACCAACAACACCTACTTCGGCGACGGCATCGGTTGGCTCGGCACACCGCAATTCGACGTCACGGGCCAAAAGGTGTACATTCCATACACCCAGCCCACGGGCGGCGTTGGGGTTGGATTGGGTGTCTCGGAGACCTTCGAAATGCGCGTCATCAAGAGCCTCGACGGTGGCCGCACCTGGACCGATGTCCCAACGGGCATGACTTGGACCACCACGGCAACTGGCGTACACTGGAGCGGAGGCCACATGGCACCCACCCTCGACGTCACCGGCGATGGGACCGTCGTGGTTGCCATGTCCGTGGATGACGGACTGTTCATAACGGGAAACATTGCACAAACGAATCTAGGCACCCGCCTGCTCGTTGCCACAAGTAGCGACCAAGGCGAAACCTGGACCAATGGTGAACTCCCCGCGTCACCCGTTGCAACAAGCGGACCAAACCCAGAAAACCCCGGCGCCCGCGTCTTCCC
>JBMZMP010000093.1:0-5432 GCA_049619235.1 Thermoplasmatota archaeon | reverse complement strand
CCCCGATGGTTCAGTGGTCTCATTTGTCTGGGATCTGGCCGGAGAGGCCGCTACTGGGCCGGTCGTGGAACACTCGTTTGAAACGGGTGGGGCCAAGACCATCACCTTGGTCGTGAAGGACAATGGTGGTGCCGAAACGGAGACCTCGCAAAACGTAGTGGTTCGAGCGCCGGACTTGCCGATTGCCAAATTTACTCTGAGTGCATCGACTGTTGAACTGGGAGGGTCTGTTCGCCTTGACGGGGGCGAATCCAATTCGCCTGATGGCGACATCATATCCTACGCATGGAGCTGTGGTGGCTCTTTCGCTTCGGGCAGTAGCACGAAAACCTGCATGTTCTCCGATTTGGGGGAAGTGACGGTTGCGCTACAGGTCACGGACTCCCACGGCGGCCAAGCCCGGCTCGACAAACAAATCCTGGTGGTTTCACCTCAATCTACGCAATCAACTCGTGGCGGGGAGGCAAATTCAGGTGAATCCGAAGAAACACCTTGGCTCCCATTGCCGTTGGCCCTTGTTGCCCTTGCCTGCTTGCGGCGCTACGCCAAGTGAATTCCCGGCTTGAACGGAGCCGCCACGTTTCGCTTGGGGTGCTCGGGGGCATCGGTTGCATCCGCGGCCCACACGGTCACGGGGGTTTCCAATTCGCGGCCAATGAACTCGGCTGCGTCTTGGAGGACCGTGGCTTCGTCGAGGTCTGCCGAAAGGAATGCCTTCTGCCACGGAGTCATCTTGGGTAGATCTCCCGGCAATTTTCCAGTGAATTTCTGCACTTCTTTTCCAAGCGCCCGCATGTCTGGGTCGGCCATCACTTGGCCCATGAATTGTCCCATGGGGAATTTGCCGCCGCCGGCCATCTCCACCGCTTTCGCCGTGAGGCTTCGTTTCCATGCGGGGGTGGTGAACAGCACCAGTTCCGTGGGGGTCTCCACGTCGGCCAGTTTTGCAATGGTGTGCACGTCCTCCATGACGGCGCGCAGGTAGTCCTCTGCCACCAAAACCGCCGCGTCGGGTTCCGAAAACGAGGGGTACGGTTGCACGCTGCAGAGACCTTCGCCGCCGGCGCGCTCGTACATTTCCTCAGCCGTGTGCGGGATGAGTGGGCACATGGCGATGGCCCATTGCTGCACCCACTTGCGGGCCAAGTCGCCATTTGCGCCGCCGCGGTGTTGGTACCAACGGAACGTTTCCGCCACTGCGTACACCAATTCGTTGACGGCGGTGCGCAGGTCGTACGCTTCGAGGGCGTCGCGGGCGCTGCGGACGTGGTTTTGCATGCTGGCTTCGAGCCAAGCATCCATGGGGCCTGCGGTGCCGTCGAGGGCGAGCAGGTCGTCCGTGGTGCGTGCGATGCGTTCCACTCGGTTCCGGTAGGAGAGGACGATGTCTTCGTCCCATTCGATGTCCACGTGGGGGCTTCCCACGTGGCAGTAGTAGAGTCGCATGGGGTCCACGCCGTACTTGGCCATGGCGCCGGGGATGGGTTCCGCGCCGCCCTTGCTCTTGCTGATTTTGGCGCCCGCTTTCTGGGTCACCCACCAGTTCACGTAGATGCCGCGGGGGTTCATGGCGGGGTCGTCCAGGAGTCCCACGTTGTTCATGATGTACACGGGGAAGTGGACGGTTTGGTGTTCTTTGCCGCCGAGGTTGATGTCCACGGGCCCGAAGTGGAGAACGTCGTCCCGAACGGATTGCCACGTGGCGTTTGCCGCTTCGCCGCGGCCGTTGACAACGAAGTCAAAGAACTCGTCCGTGAGGTCCTCTGGGGTCAAGCGGCCGTCGTTCACGTAGGGGCTGACGAGGTAGTACCAACTGTAGAACGTGGAATCCGCGATGGGTTCAATGATCCAGTCTTTCTTGAACGGGAATTCGGTGCCAAGCCAGGCACCTCGACGAACGCAGGCGCGGTCTCCGAACCAGTCCAGGACGTTCGTGACGTCGTCCTGGTACCGTTGCGGGTAAATGTTCATGGATTGCGCGTGGGCCTTGCCGGCTTCCGTCCACGCTTCATCCGCGTAGTGAATGAAGGATTGGTCTGGGATGCGCTTGATGTCCACCACTTCCCCGGCGCGGCTGATGACCGGTTCGCTGAATTGGCGAATCAGGCGGCCGTGGTCCGCTTCAACGGCGGCGGCGCGCAGGTCGTCCTTGACCACTTTGATGCGTTTGCCCGCAAATTCACCGCACAAGTCGTTGAGGATGCCTTTGTTGAATTCGTCCGCGTACACTTCTTCCGTGGCCGCGTCGAGGGCTTCCTTGTCGTTTTGGTCCCGCACGTTGTGCTTCTCGAACGCCACGCGAGCAGGCAGGTCGTTGTATCCTTCGATGTCCACGATTTGCGGCGGCTCGCCGAGGGTTTCGAGGAGGCCCGCATCGTTGTAAGCGGCCCAGTCAAATGGCGCGTGTCCTGGTACGGACATGACGACGCCCGTGGCGATGTCTGGATTGACGAACGTGCCTTGCACGACCGGCACAACGGCTCCCGTGATGGGGGCGGTGGCTTGCAGACCGACGAGGTCGCTGCCTGCGACGGTCTTGTCGAGGCCTTCGGCCCGTTCCATTTGCCATTCTAGTTTGATGCGACCTTGCTTGCTGACCACCCAAACCTCGGAGTCGTCCGAGTCCGCAACGGCGCCGTCCTTCCACACGCGCACCAATTCGTACTCGTGCTCGGGGTGCGCCCACAGGTTGGTGACGCCGTAGATGGTTTCTGGGCGCAGCGTGGCGCAGGGGAGAATCACGTCGGTGCCATCGGGAAGTTGCGCGGCGAAACGGAGGGCAACAAATTCGTTGATGTCTGCACTTCCACCCTGCTTGATGTCCGTCTCGGACTTGTCCACGGCAACAGGGCCAGCCACGGGGCAGAAAGGCGCGTAGTGGGGTTTCTGGATGAGGTATCCCTTGTCGTGCAGGCGGCGGAATTGCCACGCGATGAACTTCTGGTACCCCGGGTCGATGGTGGTGCAGTTGCGCCGTTCATCGATGAGGTAGCCGAATTTCTTCCAGTAATCATGGGTGTACACGTGGGCAAAATAGTCCACCACGGCTTGCGGGTGGGCCAGGGCTTGGATGTCGCCCTCGTAGCCGTTTGAACGGAGGTATTCGTCCTTTTCGCCCCGCTCCACTTCCTTCGCAAACGCGACGGCTGGGATGCCGGATGCATGGAACCCGGCGGGGAAGATGGTGTTGAATCCGGTTTGCTTCTTGTACCGGGTGAAGACGTCGGTGTAGGTGAAGCCACGCATGTGCCCCACGTGCAAATAACCGGAAATTCCGGGGTACGCGAAGTGGATGAAGTAACTGGGTTTCTGTTCGTCCCGTTCCGCTTCGTGGATCTTCGCATCCCACCAGCGTTGTTGCCATTTGGAGGCCACTTCATCCATTTGCCATGCCATGATGCGTCGCCCACACCACGCCCTCTCTTCAACGTTAGGGAGATAAACCCCGGCGCAGGTGCAAGCTTGTGTTCCAAGAGCTCGTTGCTGAGCATTACACCAAGAAGGGCTACAAAGTCCACCAAGCACGCAAGGTGCGCGGCAAGTCTGGCAACGTGTACCTCGTGGACATGGTCTGCGTGGGCGACATTGGCCACTTGGTTATCTCCTTCGGCGACGAAGGCGGCATCGAAGGTCCCGAATTGGGCGCCGTGAAACGCATCGCGCAGGACATCGGCGCTGCCCCAGTGGCCGCCGTCCCTGACCCCACGCCGGCCATTCGCCGCATGGCCAACCAAGCCGGCGTTGCCATCGTGGACCAAGAGGCACTCCTGCGCCCAGATTCGGAACCGGATCTTCGTAGCGAGGAACAAATCGCCCACCCCTGGCCGCGCAGTGGCGAATCCCGGGACGACCCCGCGGGTTTGTGGAGCAAGGTCCGGGAAGCCCCCCGTAGCAGCGAATCCTTCGGCTGGCTCAACGCCGGCAAGGACTCCAAACCAAGCCAATCGGGGTCGGCGCCCACGGCGGCCGCAAAGCCAGCACCTGCACGGGCAGCTCCGCAAGTGGCATTGCAAACCTCGCCCACCATTCAATACGAACCAGAAGCCGTACACGCACCCGTGCGGCAAGTGGTTGCACCCACCGCTCGTGCACCGCCCAGTGGTTTTGATCCAAAAACCCTCATCGGGCCCGCCTTGTACGGCGCCGTCACGGCCCTGGTGCTATTCTTGTTCTGGCTTCTTTTCGGATAGAATTGCCATCCGGTCCAAGCCGGCCATGCTCACTTGGCCAAGCACCTCCCCACGAAGGCGATCTACCATCCACTGAGAAAATGCAGGGGACATTTGGTAATCCTCCGGGGGCGCCACGTCAAGGGGCTCACGGTCTTCTGCCGCAGCAGCCATGATTTCGGCCTCGTACTCAGGGCCGGGGACGGTTTTGGTCATAGGGGGTCGAAGCGCATCACTTGTTTTTCCTCTTTGCCTCGATGGCGCGTTGGATTGCCCGTTGGGCCGCCGCTTGCTCCAGCCGTTCCTGTTCCTTCCGGGAGGAGGGCTCAATGCGGAATTTGCCGTACAACCACCCAAGGGGTGCGTGCAAGACCAGCCCAGCAATCATCAATCCTCCAAACAGTGCCAATGCCACCGCTCGCCTGTGTGTGATGCTTGCCAGAAGCACCGTTTGCTCCTCTGCAGAACCTGAATTTTCATCGATTCGGAAACTCAACTCGCGAGAGTTGACCCGCTCCACTTCTTGGTTCGCGTACTCGAACGAGAAGCCCCTTGGGACGCGCAACGTGACGTCCAAGCTCCAGCCAGGTTGCATGCTCATGTTGAGCAGTTGGGTGTATGCGGCCGCGGAGTAAAATTCCCGCGTGCGCAACGGGTCGCCGTTTTCGCCTTTGAGCTGTTTGGTGTAATCGGATTTTCCGTCAGAGCCTGGATCGCGGTCGTTGTATGCGGCCAAGAGGCTGGCAATGGACTCAACCCGCAAGTATTGCACCACGGCATGCGCCTCAATCACGATGGGGGGCTCGGTCAGGCTCAGGTCGGTCAATGCTTGGAATGGGTGGACGTTTTTCCATGCGATGTCCAAGGAAATGACGTCCAGTTCGGGAACCATGTCGGACAGCATTTCGGCCAGCGCCAATTCCTGGTCCTTTTGGAACGCGGCGACCACTTCGGCGGCAACCGTGGCACGGAACACTTCTGCGGGCAAGTAGAGTTCGGACAACCACGTGGCGTTTTCCGCTGAGATGTTGTATGCATTTTCGCCTTCAATCACGGCTCGAATGCGATCGGAGCTGATCACGCGCATTTCGGCGCGCACGTCGATGCTTGCTTGCACTTCGGCTTTGCCAGACCCGATGAGGAGCCCTGCGAGGCTCACTTCCGCTTTGGTCACGTTCATGTCCAAGAACAGGCGCACGTCTTCCCGGGTGATGTTTTGCCCAAGGACACCATACACCGTGTCCAATGTGGGGGGAATCACTT
>JBMZMP010000092.1:0-5436 GCA_049619235.1 Thermoplasmatota archaeon | reverse complement strand
AAGTCACTGGGGTTTGGGTGGAAATGATACACGCCGTTGTCTCCGTGAATGTGGGTGTTTTTGCTTTCATCCTCGGTGGAGTGTGCTTCAAAGGAAGGGTTTGCAAAGGGGACCTTCTCTCCGTCCACCCAGATACTGTAGGCCGCGTGCCAGTGGCCTGTTCCGCCCCCGCAGTTGTCGGCGGTTTCTTGGTTGACGATCATTGCGCCGATGACAATCCCAAGAACCGCTACTACGATTCCGGGGAGAACCCATTGGTTTACCATAACTGAGCTTGCTGCCGACGCCATTTAGCTATTCACGTATTGACCGTCGAGTCGAACCATCCGATGTGCTGTCCTAAAATCGCGATTGATGCAGGACAGGATTCAAGTTTTCGGGACGCGCCCGCCGACCAAGTTAATCTTTTATAGAAGTCCTAACTCGGCCGCCATACAAGGTGAACAAAATGGGACGAATCATCGGCATCGATCTAGGAACCACCAACAGTGAAGCGGCCGTCATGGAAGGCGGACAACCGAAAATCATTCCAAGTGCAGAAGGCAACGTGTACGGAGGCAAAAACTTCCCAAGCGTCATCGCGTTCAGCAAAGACGGCGGCGAAATCCTCATCGGCGACGCAGCCAAGCGCCAAGCCGTCACCAACCCCGAACGCACCGTCCTCCGCATCAAGCGAAAGATGGGCGAAGACTACAAAGTCACCATCGACGACAAGGACTACACCCCCCAAGAATTGAGCGCCAAAATCTTGATGAAAATCAAGGAAGACGCTGAAAAATTCCTGGGCGAGAAAGTCACGGACGCCGTCATCACCGTCCCCGCTTACTTCGACGACGACCAACGGCAAGCCACGAAGGACGCCGGAAAAATCGCCGGCTTGAACGTGCAACGTCTCGTCAACGAACCCACCGCCGCCGCATTCGCATACGGCATCGACAAAGGCGACGAAGACATGACCATCGCCGTGTACGACTTGGGTGGCGGCACCTTCGACATCACCATCATGGAAATGGGCGACGGCGTCTTTGAAGTGCTCAGCACCAACGGAGACACCCACCTCGGTGGCACCGACATGGACGACGCCATCGTGGACTACCTCGCCGCCGAATTCAAGAAGAAAACCGGCACCGACGTCCGCAACGACCGCGCCGCCATGCAACGGCTCCGCGACGCAGCAGAACGCGCCAAGATGGAACTCAGCGGCATGACCCAGAGCACCATCAGCCTCCCCTTCCTCAGCATGAACGCCGAAGGGCCACAACACTTCGAATTGACCCTCAACCGAGCCAAACTCGAAGAACTCATCGGCCCCATCGTGGAACGCACCCGCGTGGCCTGCGAAGGCGCCCTCAAGGATGCCAAGCTGAAGCCAAGCGACGTGGACAAAGTCATCCTCGTCGGCGGCCCCACCCGCATCCCCATGGTGCAAAAATTCGTCAGCAGCGTGTTCGGCAAAGAAGCCGTCCGCGGCGTGGACCCCATGCAATGCGTCGCCCTCGGTGCCGCAGTGCAAGCCGGTGTCCTCAGCGGCGAAGTGGACCGCGAAATTCTGCTCCTCGACGTCACCCCATTGACCCTTGGTATCGAAACCATGGGCGGCGTGCGCACGGAACTCATCCCCCGCAACACCACCATCCCCCACAAGAAGACGCAAATCTTCAGCACCGCGGCAGACAACCAACCCGCCGTGGACATCCACGTGCTGCAAGGGGAACGCCCCATGGCCGCCGACAACAAGAGCCTCGGCAAATTCCTGCTCGACGGCATCCCCCCCGCGCCCCGCGGCGTGCCCCAAATCGAAGTCACCTTCGACGTGGACAGCAACGGCATCCTGCACGTGACCGGAAAGGACCTCGGCACCGGCAAGGAACAAGCCATCACCATTTCCGGAAGCGCCAAACTGGACGACGAAGAAGTGGAACGCATGAAGCGGGAAGCCGAAGAACACGCCAGTGAAGACGAAGCCAAGAAAGCCATCGTCGAAGCCCGCAACGGCGCCGACCAAGCGGTGTTCCAAGCCGAAAAGATGCTCAAAGACAACGCCGACGATCTCGGCGAGCACAAGGACGGCATCCAATCCGCCACGGACGACCTCAAGAAACTGCTTGAGGACAAGGACGCGTCCAAGGAAGACTTGGAAAGCAAAACCGAGGCGCTCCAAAAGGCACTCGAACCCGCCGTGATGGCCATGTACCAGAAGGCAGCCGAAGCGGCACAAGCCGCAGAAGGCGAGCAAGCTGAAGGTGCACCTGACGACGACGTGGTGGACGCCGACTTCGAAGAAAAGAAGGACGACTAAACCGCCGACCCCCCCCTCTGCCCCTCATTCCTTCCTTTTTGCCAAGCAATTCGACACTCGCGCCCCTCGATTCATATAGGAGCAGAGTCGGTTGTTTGTTTGTCCCTCCCCCCTTTTCCCTGCACTACCGTACGCCTGGGAGGGGCAACTTTTTTCATTTCCCCTCCAACCCATGTCTGTGAAGCGCGTCACGATGGTCATCCTCGCCACATTGTTTGCGGGTTGCACGGCGCCAGCACAACTGACAACAGAACCAGCCGTCATCGAGTACGACGCAGGCGCCGAAACGTGCCAAGGAGTCTTCTTTGCAAGGCTGCCCGAGTTCAGTGAAACCGATCCATGGCTTCCCCCCGGCTTCACCCCCGCCGACGCCAGCACCGTCCTCGGCGAAACCGGGTACAATTTGCAAACCACCAACCGCGCCTTCATGGGCGCATTCGGCGCGGAGTGTGAAACGTACAGCTTCCTGAACTTCTGGATTGCAGTTGACCCTCCATCGCTTGCAGACGACGACTTCGCTCTGCACTGGTATGAAGTGGCATCCTTCCACGAAAACACGCCAACGACCACCGGGATGCATGGCGCCAATCAATCCGAGATGAACGCCACCCTGCAACGCTCAGACGTTGAACACGTATTCCTTGCGCAAGACACGCAGAACATCATCGAACTCACAGCAGTCGGGCTCGTGCCACTGCTGTCCCTCGATGAGCGGCTTCACTTCTGGCAAATCACGCCCGAAGGGACGCTGGTCCTAGAAGGATTCGTGGACGTAACCGCGAACTCCGGCGGCTCCGGTTGCACCAGCGACTACCAATGGGTCCTGGACTTCGCGGCCAACTGCAACCAAGACGATTTCATCGCCGGCACATTGCCGACCATGCGGTACGGGGGCACGTACCGGTTCTTCGAAAACGAATTCCCCGTTTAAGCGCGGGCTCGGCTCATTCGACGAGCACTTGGTGCACTTTGCCCTTCAAGTGAAGGCAGTGGAAGGTACGCATGGCAGGGGCTTCGCCGAAGCGGCCACTCACGCTGACCTTCAAGCGAACAATTTGGCCATCGCCGGAGATGTCACTGATGGTGAAACTGGGGCGGGTCTTTGCGTCCCCAACCAATCCTTCCAGGCAGGCTTGGATGGCTTCCTTGCCCGTGATTTTGCCTTCATTCCAGGGGCTTGCAAAGTCTGCATCGTCCGCGAGTGCCGCGACGGCACGGGGGACATCGTAGCTGCGAAGTCCGTCGAAGAATTCGTGCACGGCGGTTGCGTAGAGTTCCCTGCCAATGGTGGCCATGTTGTCGGGGAGTTGGTCGGTTCAAAAAAGGTTGGGGCAAAAGATGGAGAATTGAAAAGAAAAGGAAAAGGGGGCGCCGGCTTAGAGGCGGCGGCGAGCGAACACGGCACCCAGCAGGCCAATGGCCGCTAGGAACAAGGGTCCGCTTGGGGAGTCGTTGGACTCGCCTGTGTTGCCGCCGTTGAAGGTTTCCCCAGTCGAGCTGGAGCCACTGCTAGAGCCGCTACTAGAGCCGCTACTAGAGCCGCTACTGGTTCCAGAAGTGCTTGCGGTGCTGGACCCGCTTTCTGCCGGAACGTCTGGAGTCAAGTCAAGTTTGGCATCCCCGACAAAGTCGGTGAAGGCCACCTGGATTGTCCAGTTCCCTTCAAACGCGTCGGTAAAGTTGAGCATCCCCGAGAACGGGGCACTAAGCGTTGCATCCAAAACAGGCTCATCTGCGCCATCGAGGACAAGGAACTTCACGTCCCCCTGGGTTACGTTTGCGGCGTAGGCAATTGCCCCATCCACGAAGTTGTTCGTCCAGTTGTAATTCCAGGTTTGTGTGCTAGATTCACCGTAAGCGAAATCGAGTGCAATGTTTGTTGCATCAACGTCTTCAAAAACGTCGTCGAGAACGACGCCGGGTTCTGCCACTACTGGAGGTGCAATGACAAAGGAGGGATCAACTGGCAACGTGACAGAGGTGTGCCCAGTTGCTTCGCTGGCGCCAACGACGGCACCCACGGAGGCCGCTTGGAATGTCACGGTGAAGAGAAGTTCAGCTCCGGGGGTGAGTTCCATCGCAGAAATTGGCACTTCTGCAGTGACTTGAGTGAAACCAGGTGCATACACGTCCGCTTCCCCGGTGAAACTTGCAATTTCCGTTCCGCCGTGAGACACACTGGCACCCACGATGCCTGCGCCAGCGCCTTGTGAGACACCCCCGGCCACGGGCAAGCTGGTGATGGGGCTGATGTAGATGTCAAAAACGACGTTTCCGTCAACCAGTGGAACCACCTGCGTAATATCTTGCTCGAGCGGGAAGACCCAGTCATACGTCCCTGGCTCCGTACCAAGCGCTGCTCCTAGCACATTGTAGCCTGGGTCCGGGTCGGTTCCGAATGGGTCGCTTTGGAGTGTAGAACCAAAGTAGTAAGAGTTTGCCGCGTTGCGTTGGGCGTAAATCGTTGGGTGGTCTGCATCCATGTGCGGGGCCGCACTGTGTTCGGCGACAGCCGTTGGGATGAAGGCAATCATGAGGATTGCCAAAAGTGCGAAGAATCTCTTCATACCCAATCCCAGCAAGAGGGCCTTTAGTAAGATTTCCGAACAGCCCTTACTCGGAACGGCTCTTCCTCTTGGCCAGCAATGCAAGCCCGATCAAGCCCAGCAAGAAGGCACCCGGAGGCGTGTCGTTGGATTCGTCCTGGCTGTTGCCGTCGTTGAACGTGCCACCCGTTGGGGTGCCTTTTCCTGGGGTGTTGGGGTTGCCGCCGGTGGGGAGGCCGGGGACAGGGGTTGGTGGCGCGTCTGGGAGGATGCTGAGGGTTGCGTTGCCTTGGAAATCCGTGAAGGTCACGGTGATTTGCCAGACGCCTGCAAAGCCGTCGAAGGTTTGGTTCTCCGTGAAGTAGGCCTCCAGTTGTGCATCGGTGATGGTTTGGTTCTCCGCGTCCGTGATTTGGAAGTGAACGGAGCCAGCAACGGGGTCGGCGGCCATGGAGATGTTGCCGGTGCTGAATTGGTTCGTCCAGTTGTAGTGCCAGGTTTGCGTGGAGAGTTCGTCGTAGCTGTAGGTCAAGGCAATGTTGGTTGCGTCGGTGTCGGCGAATTGGTCAGCGAGTTGTTCTCCACGAATCA
>JBMZMP010000091.1:227-5493 GCA_049619235.1 Thermoplasmatota archaeon | reverse complement strand
ATTCCGGGAGCACCTCGAATTCCATCATGAGACCCTTGAGGTCAAAGCGGTCCACGATGTCCCCCGCGCCACGATCCGGGACCAGCTTCATCCCAATGGTGGCAAAGTACAGCATGGCCGTTACAAGCGCAACGACGCCCACAAGGGTGAACGAAAAGAAACTGAACGGCTCCAGGCCATACGAGGGCATCAAGGCGTTTCCGAGCAAGTTGGTGCTGGTGCCAATGATGGTCAATGTGCCGCCAATCATCGCAAAGAACGAAAGAGGCATCAACAGCTTCGAAGCGCTGTGGCCCGCGGATTTTGCAACCTGGGTCGCGACGGGAATCAACACCGCCACAATGGGCGTGTTGTTGACAAAACCGGACAACGGGCCAGCCATGGCACCCAAGGTCAACGCTTGCCGTCTCGGTCCCTTGCCCGCCCATTTTCGCAGGAACACGGAGAAGTACTCCACGGCGCCAGAGCGTTCAATGCCAGCGGAAATGACGAACATCATCATCACCGCAATGGTTGCAGGGCTGGAGAATCCAGACAGCCCCTCCTCGGGGGTCAATATCGCTCCGCCCCAATTCCTTGCAGGAAACACCATGAGAACCCCCGCAGCAAGCATCGCAGTGACCGCCACCGGCAGCACTTCTCGAATGAACAAGTACAGCACCAAGACGACCAATGCCATGACCACGAAGATTTCCCAGTTGCCCACGAACAGTCAACGCTCGATGTAGAGATAAAGCGGCGTGTTGTGCAGCTAGAGACAAGCCTCCGGCTACTCTGCCTGCTTCAACAAAAAAAATTGGGGGGAAGGTCCGCTTATGCGGGGGCGACGTTGGTGGCGCGGGGTCCACGGTCGGAGGCTTCGGTCTCGAATGTGACACTCATGCCTTCTTGTGGTTCTCCTGCGAATGCGGAGTGGTGGAAGAAGATCTCTTTGTCTTCTCCGTCCATTTTGATAAATCCGAATCCTTTGTCGTCGACAAATTTCACGATGGTTCCATTGGCCATAACCCGTGCAGTCGCGTGTCACTTAAGAAGGGCTCACCTGCGGCGTAGGGCAACGGCGACGGCTCCGAGAAGCGCGAGGATGCCGATTCCGGGGCTGGATTCCTCTTCGGTGGTGTCCACGCTGGCGCGGTCGTCGTCCCATTCTTGGGTGAGGTCCACGTCCACGACGAGGCGCACGATGCCTCGCTTGAGTGGGTCATTTTTGTTGACTGCTTGCAGGAACAAGTCCAGTTTGTCGCCTTGGGTTGCGTCCTCTGGCACTTCCACGGTGACGGTGAGCGGCACGGAGCCTCCGTCTGGGACGGTTGCTTCGTTTCCTTCGAGGACCGTGGCGAGTGGGGCGTATTCGGTCATGAATTCCAGTTGATAGTCGCCCGCCGCGGCGCCGGTGTCTGCCATGGTGACGTCGAAGCGGATGAGGTCGCCGGGGTTTGCGGTCCGGATGGGTGCGGCGGCGGTGAGTTGTGGGCCGGCGAGGGTTTCGAACACGTCGGTGACGTCGTCTTCGTAGTCGAACATGGGGAGGTCCATGGAGCCTCCGGGGAGCATGGCCATGGCGGTGTTTTGGTTGGGCACCGTGACGCCTTGGCCGGTGATGCGGAGTTGCAGGAGGATGTTGTTGGCGGGGTCGTACGGGATGTAGTCGCTTTCCGGGGTCACGGTGACGGGCACGGCGATGTCCATGCGGCCGCCGGCGGTGACGTCTTGGGGGTCGCTGCTGAACGTTGCGAGGGTGGTGACTTGTTCGTCGAAGCCGTCGCGTGGGTTGCCGTTGCCGTTTGGATCTTCCCCGACGAGCAACAATTCGCCTTCCAGTACCGCTTGGTTCAGGGGCAGTTCACTGGAAAACGACGCCATGAATTGGCCTTCGCGGGAGAGGTCGAAATCGAGGCCCATGCGAAGGGTTGGGTTCAGGGGGATTTCCCAGAAGTAGGTGGTTTCTTGTCCAAAGGTGAAGCCGAATCCTGTGATGGCTTGGCCGTCGTCGTCGGGGTCGTCCTCTGGGGTGTTGGTGTTGAAGTAGAGTTGGCCGTTGGGTGCAAACAAGACGTTGAAGGCGCTGTTGAAGCTGAGCGTGATGGGCGTCAGGGTGCTGTGGAAGTAGACGGTTTCGTGATGGCCTGCGGGTTGCGGCGTTTCGAGGTAGCGGATGCCAAGCTCGGCGCGGCCGATGCTCTGCGGGTTCTCCGTGCCTTCCATGGTGAGGAGGAACGATTGGCTGCCGCCGTGAATGTGGGCGAATTGGGTTGCGAGGAGCACCGGAATGGTGGCGCTTTCGCCTGGGCCCAATTCCACGGCGGGGAGGACCACGGTGACGTCCCAGGTGCTTGGGATGTTTTTGGCTTCGAACACGAACAGGTCCGGGTTGGCGCCCACGTTGGTGGCGTTGACGGTGTACAGGAACGTGGTTTCTTCGCCGTTGCTTGCGCGGTATGGTTCATCCACGGTGAGGCGGGCGTCGCCGCTTTGTTCCAATCCAAACTGGACGGGTACGACTGCGTCACTGGGTCCGTCGTCCGGCGCGGCGTCGCCGAGGTGCCAGGGAGCTTCGAAGGTTTGGCCCGTGCCGCCGATTTCTCCTCGGAAGTCGGAGCTTCGTTGCCCGGTGATGGCGTAGAATTGGGTCAGTTCGCGGCCAGGAAACGGTGCGGCCCCTTTGCTGTCTGGGAGGTCTTCCCGGGCGACAAATTGGGTGATTGTGTTGGCGTTCAGGTCGAACGTGGTGGTGTCGGTGAGCCAGATGCGTCCCCAGTCGTCGGAGGCAGAGCTCTTGGAGTACAGGCGTGCGTAGTATTCGATTTCCAGTTGGCCGCTTGGGCGTTCGATTTCCAGGAAGTAATCCCAGTCGTTGTGAACGAAGAAGATGCGAATGTATCCGCCGTCGCTAAAGCCAATGGTGTTGTCCAGTTCCACTTCGATGGAGACCACTTTGACCGTGAACCAGTACCCGTCCGCGTCTTCGAGTACGTCCACCCATTCGATGTCTTGGAAGTCGTAGTGTCCAGTGGGATCGGTGATGCCGGGGCCTCCTTTGAGCTCGGCCACCATGTCCCCGGTGGGGTCGGTGATGACCCGAATGGGTTCCGCTTGTGCGAGCGTTGGGACCGCGGGCAAAAGGAGAGCAATCAAGACCAGTGACAGGAGCCGGCGCATGGAGATTCAACAAATGTGCGCACACATAACCCCTATGTCACGCGCCGATGCGGCCCTTACTGGAGTTGCTTGGCAAGAATTTCGTCCACTTTTGCAACGAACGCCTCTTCGGTGCCGCGGGGGATGGTGGCGCCGGCTGCGCCCTTGTGGCCGCCGCCGATGCCGTCGAATTGGGCGCTGGCTTCCCGCATGGCAATGGCGAGGTCCACGCCCCGGTTTTGCAACGGCGCGGGGGCGCGGCTGCTGACCTTGGTTCGTCCATCTGGCGTATGGGCGAAGCCAATGAGTGCCTTTTGCTTGTTCAGTGACAGCGCGTCGAGGGCCATGCCACACACGATGCCGACGACGGTGTCGCGGACGTTGTCTTGCAAGTGGACGTGTTGGACGTGGTCGAGTTCGGTGACTCCGGCCTTTCCCACTTCTTCGAGGGCGCCGGCGAGGTGCCTCCGGTGTCCTTTGAGGAGATCCAGGCACTCGGCGAATGCGTCGGTTCGGTTGCCCCGCACCACGGCGATGCCAATGTCTGGTCGGTCGTACCTGGCGGTGGAGTTGAGGAGGGTGCCAAATTCTTGCAGTTCCCGAGTGGGGCCTTTGGGTTCGTCGTTGAGGGTGATCACGGTGCGTGTGAGTTTCTGCACGTCGTCCTTGGTTCCGCCGCAGTCCATGACGCGGTTGGCGATGGCATTGAGGAGGCTGCGTTGTTGTTCATCGGTGAGCTCGGACCACGTGGGTTCTGGCTCCATGGGGATGTCCAAGTCCATGCAGAGTTTCTCGGTGCCGCGGCGGTGCATGCCGGGCAAGTTGTACTCGGTGGCGTAGGCGAAGAAGTTCCGCAGTGGGCGGGACTGGGTGCCGTACAATGCGATGTCGGTTTTGGCTTGCACCAGGCCCGCTTTGACCGCGTCTTCGACCAGTTGGGCATTGGAGCCTTGGAATGCGCCGTGTTCGCGGTCTTGCAAATCGGCTGCGGCCCCAACAAGTGCCATTGGAAGCAAGTCGTCGTTGCGGGGGTCGAGGGCGCGTGCGACGAGGAATGCGGCCCCTGCGCCACTCACGTCGGTGCCGGGGAGGTCGTCAAGAAGGGGGTTGACGTGGCCGGGGAACTCTTCGGTGCCGTCACGCACCAATTCGTGGTGGTCGCAGACCACTTTGGGTTGCGGGAATTGCATGTACACAGTGCTGCCGAGGTCACAAAACCACAGCATCTCCGCTTCCCGTTCTTTGACTTTGAGGACGTGGAAGTCGTCCATGCTCTTGACGGCGATGCTGTCGTGGGGAATCTTGGCCCGTGCCAGTGCTTCGAGGGCAATGCCGCCACTGGTGACGCCGTCTGCGTCGATGTGGTGGACGACGGTGACGGTGCCTTCGTGGTTGCGGAGCAGTTCCGCTGCGTCTTGGGCGCGTTTCCACAAAGCGGGAGCAATGGGCACAATTGCGGAAAATGGGTGGAGGATTTAGGAGGAGGGGGAAGGTGAATCTACAAGAATTGCGGATTCGAGACGACGGGCAGTGTCAGTTCCAGGTTTTCGAGCACTGCGGCGCTTGGAACGCGGTTGCTGTTGGCCACGTACATGGGTTCCACGTTGCTGACGACCAAGTACAGGGTTTCGCCGTCTTGGAGCTGCAAGCCGACGCCGTGCAGGTCCACTTCAAAGTCCACGGCCACGTTGGCGGGCGTGTTGAGGCGGAGGGGGCGCACTTGGTCGTTGACGATGTGTTCGAACAGGCCGTCGGAGCGAAGGATTTGCAGGCTGAAGTAGACGATGGTGTCCGCGCTTGGTGCCGTGATGGTGCCGGTGAGTTTCGGGATTCCCGCAACGACGGTGTTTGCTGGCACGCCGAGATCAAACAGGTTGGGGGCGCCGGCGGGGGCGGTGACCACGGCGGGGGTTGCAATGGCGATGGTTTCGTTCACGTCATGGATGGGCCAGGCGTCCCCCGTGATGGCGGAGCCGTCTTCGAGGCTGAAGCACACTTCGGGGCCAAGGTCCTTGGTGACGTTGAGGAGGTATTGGAGGTGCCAAGCGATTTGCAACGGCGTCATGTCGCCACAGGGGCGGCCGCCGGGGATGCCCATCGTGAGACCGGCCGGCTCGCCGCTGCGATG
>JBMZMP010000091.1:0-217 GCA_049619235.1 Thermoplasmatota archaeon | reverse complement strand
CACGGGCAGCGTCCCGGGCGCGAGGCTTGCGGTGTTGAGTACGTGGCCGCCGAGGTGGGTGTAGAGCCGAACGGGGGCACCGTTTGCTGCGAAGGTTTCGTAGTTCGCCACGGCTTGGTTGAGCGGGAACAGCGTGTCGCTCATGCCTTGCACGAGGAGCGTGGGTTGGGTCATTTTCTCCGGGTAGAACTTGGGGCTTGCTTCGTCAAAGCCTGTC
>JBMZMP010000090.1:0-5586 GCA_049619235.1 Thermoplasmatota archaeon | reverse complement strand
AGGTTCTCCTGGTCACGCACCACGAGGGGCTCCGCGACGCATTGGACGCGACCCTCCTGTTGCAGGAGTCGGATGGCTTGGTCACCGTGCACAACGGCTAAACCTCCAGCCGTCCAGTGAATGGTATGGACCCATTGACTGCCCTTCAACGCGCACAAGACCTTGGCGCCTCATACGCCGACGTGCGCATCGAAACCACGGATGAACAAAAAATCCAACTCATGGACGGTTCCCTGGACAAATTCGTCGCAGGCACCGAATCCGGGTTCGGCTTGCGCGTTCTCGTTGACGGCGCATGGGGCTTTGCAAGTAGCAACGACCTAGAAATGGACTCCTGGGCGAAGGGCATCGAAACCGCAGTGGCGCTGGCTCGCCGCGCGAAACGGGACCCGGTCCACATGGCGGATGCACCCACCGTGGATGCACGGGAAATCTGGGCCCCCAAGATTGACCCCCGAGACGTTTCCGTGGAAGAAAAACGGGAACTCCTGTTGGACATGGAAGCCTCGGTGCGCCAATTGGAAGAAATCCGCAGCGTCACCACGGCGTACTCGGAAGTTACCCTTCGAAAGGAATACTTCGACACGGACGGAAGCCGCGTGGAATGGGGCTTGACTCGAAGCGTTGCCCAATGCCACTTCACCGCACGCAAGGACGGCGACTTGGCCGGCCGCGGCAGCCGCGTGGGAGGCACGCAGGGCTGGGAAATGTTCCGGGAAGAGGACCCAATCGAAAAGTCACTGGAAGCCGCGAAGGCGTGCGTTGCGCAACTGGGCGCACCCGTGCCAAAAGGCGGCCGCATGACGGTCATCATCGACCCCGACCTCGCGGGCGTTTTCGCCCACGAAGCTGTGGGGCATGCAAGCGAGGCGGACCTGGTGGCCATGGGGGAATCCTGCTTCAAAGGCAAACTGGGAGAAACCGTGGGCATGGAAGCCCTAAACATCCATGACGACAGCCAAATCAAGGGTGCCTTTGGAAGCATCCCCTACGATGACAACGGCGTGCGCGGCCAAGACAAAAACATCATCCAAAACGGTGTGCTCACGGGGTACCTGAGTGACCGTGAACGCGCCGCGGAATTTGGCATCGAAGCCAATGGCGCATGCCGAGCCCAGGACTTTGAAAACAAGCCATTGGTGCGCATGAGCAACACCATGATCAAGGCCGGAGAACACGACGAATCCGAATTGTTTGAAGGCGTCAAGGACGGCATTTACTGCCGCGGCACCCGCGGCGGGCAAGTGGACACGGCTCGCGGCACCTTCCTCTTCAACGCCCAGGATGCCTTCCGCGTCCAAAACGGCGAAATCACCACGCCCCTGAAGGACGTCAGCCTCACCGGCGGCATCCTCACAACGCTTCACAAAATTGACGCCCTCGGGAACCGCGCCATCCTCGGCGACCCAGGCTTCTGCGGCAAAGGCCAATGGGTTCCGGTCTCCGACGGCGGCCCCCTCGTGCGCATCCAAGATTGCCTCGTGGGTGGCCAATGAATCCGGACGAATTGCTTGGTCTCGCAGAGCGCATCGTGGAGAAAGGTGCTCGCAAAGTGGATCAAATCGAGGTGTATATGGAAACCGGCGCCACCTTGGACGTGGACCTGGAGGCGAACCAACTCGCGGGCAGCGGCACTGGAAAGTCCAAGGGCGGCGGCGTCCGCATCGTGCACGAGGGTCGCCTCGGTTTTGCCTACTTCACGGACGCAGACAGAAGCGATCTCGCCATTGAGCAGGCGTTGCAGGCGAGCAAACTGAGCCCCCAGAAAATGTACCAATTGCCCGCAAGCCAAGCGGTCCCTGGGGTTCGCCACTGGGACGATGCGGTCGCCGCATTGGACCCCGCCATGGCCGTGCAACTCGCCGAGGACGCCATGCAAGGCGCCTTGGAGGTGGCCCCGGACGCCGTCGTGGGTGGCGGTGCAGGGGTTGCGTGGGGCATGGATGCCATCGCCAGCAGCGAGGGGGCATCCAGTTGGGATGCAAGCACCACGGTCTCCGCCGGCGTCAGCTTGGTCCTGGAACGGGATGGGCAAGCAGTGAATGCATGGGATGGAGAATCCCAACACGTGGGCGCCCTGGATGCGTCGAGCATTGGCGCCGAGGTGGGGCGCACCTGCGTGGATTTGCTTTCGCCAAAACCGGCCACGGTCGGGGACTTGGATGTGCTGTTTTTGCCCGGAGCCGTCGGCGAACTGGTGGGTGGCATCATTGAATCGGCGGTAGACGGCGACGAAGCCATGCGTGGCAAATCGGTTTGGAGCGACAAGCTCGGCACGAAGGTTGCCCATGAAGGGTTCCACCTCACGGATGCACCCCTGGCGCCAGGCGCACTCGGCGTGGCCGCCACGGACGGCGAAGGCCTTGCGGCGCGCGACGTCCCTATCATTTCTGGCGGTGTCCTGCAGTCGTACTTGTTCGATTCCTGGGACGCCCATTCCCATGGCAAAGCGTCGACTCACTCGGCCTGCCGGGGCGGGTTCAAGTCCCAACCGGGCACGGGTTCCCAGCACTGGGTGGTGCGCCATGACAACGCATTGTCCATGGAGCGCTTGCAAGCGGACATGGACGGTTACGTGGTGGAGTCGGTGCTTGGCGCCCACACGGCAAACACCACCACCGGCGATTTCTCGGTTACAGCCACGAACGTGTGGCGGGTGAAGGATGGCGAAAGGACAGCGAGCACGGACGTAGCCATTTCTGGAAACCTACCCGATTTGCTGCAACGCCTTGATGCTGCAAGCAACGAGCCTCGGCGAAAGATGGGCTCCGTGCTGCCGGCATTGCGGTTCCGCGATGTTTCGGTCAGTTCCTAACGTCCAGCGAACCCTTATCTATTGATGCGACCCGATTCCCAGCGTGAGCAAAGTTACGCTGGACAAGGAGACCTTCAAGGCATTGGCCAGTGAAACCAGGTTGGACGTGCTGCATTCTTTGGACGAGCGGCGCAAGACCACGACGGAGATTGCGGCGGAGTTGGAATTGAACAAAGCCACGGTGCACGAGCACCTGAAATTGCTCACCGCGGTCGGCTTGGTGAAGAAAATCGACGAGGGTCGCAAATGGATTTACCATGAGCTGACGTGGGACGGTCGCAAGTTGTTGCACCCGGACCAAGGTACCATTTTCAACGTCCTCCTCGGGCTGTCCATTGCCGCCTCTGGTGGGGCCGTTGGCATCCTGGGGCAAGCCGCTGGTTGGTGGTTCCGGGACGGTCAGCCAAAGGAATCGGAGTTGACTGCTTCCCCTGACGAAAAAGAACTCTCCACCATCGCGGATGCAAACGAGGACGCCGCCCCCGAGGATGGCGGCAATGCGGGTACGGCCGGCAGCAGCAGCTCGACGGAGACCGCGTCCAGTTCTTCCTCATCGGCTTCGTCGGCGTCTTCGTCCTCTTCGGCATCCAGTTCGGGTGGGCACAGTGCCGCCAGTTCCAGCTCAAGTGCCTCGAGTAGTGCCTCGAGTACGTCGAGCAGCGCCGCGGAGTCCAATCCCGACTTGGTGTACGACAGCGAATCTGGCGCCGCGCTGGAAGGGGAGAGCCTGGCGGACTCGGAGGGTTCGCCGTTCCCCTGGATTGGCATCGCATTGGCACTCACGGCCGTGCTTCTCATCAATCTGGCAATCTTCTTGCGGAAACGCAAATAGTATCATTCAAAACCTGGGCCTCGGGTGTGGCATCATGGTCTTTGAGATGCAAGTGGTCAGCCACAGCCCCCGCACCGGCGAAACCGACCCCGAACGGCTCACCAAGGAATTCCTCGGCATGATGGGCTACGCCGGCCGCAAAGGCCCCGACAACGGAATCGCCTACCGCATCTTCTACGACTGCTTCCTCTTGCACCCCACCCGCGACTGGACCGTGGAAGAACTCGCCGCCGAATGTGGCACGAGTGTCCCAAGCATCTATCGCCACGTGAACAAACTCGGCGACTTGGACCTCATCGAAGACCTTCACATCCCCGTTGATGGCAAGGATCGCCGCGCATTCCGGCTCCGCTACGGCAGCCTGAGCAAAGCCTGGAACCACGTGGAAGTGCATTTCCAAAACGCCATGGAATCCTACCGCGCCACCGTGGACCACTTGGAAACCCTCCTCGAAGGCCGCCGATGAAACCCACCCACAGCGTCCTCCGCGTCGAAAACCTCGACGTCACCGGCTACTACGGATTCCTCGACTTCGAAAAAGAATCCCCGCAACGGGTCATCATTGACATCCGCGCGGAACTCCAAGACGAAGCCGCACCACGCAACGACGACATCGCAGAAAGCGTCGACTACCGCATCATCCGGGAACGCGCCATCGCACTCGCACAGAGCCGAAAATGGGACCTGCAAGATTCCCTTTGCCACGCCATCGCTCGTGCATTCGACGACTTGCCCCTACGGGCCATTCGGGTGCGCACCCACAAACCAGACATCTTCGATGACTGCGACGTGGGCTACGAAGTGACCTACGAACAGGACTGAAGAAACCGTTCGTGGATGCGCGTGTCGGGCGTCAGTTCCGGGTGAAATGCCACGCCCATGACGGAGCCGCGGCTGGCCGCCACGATGCGCTCCCCGTGGACTGCCAGCACCACATCGTTGCAGTCAGCAAAACAAGGCGCGCGAATGAACACGGCGTGCATCTCTTCCCCATCAAACGTGACGGGACCTTCGAAGCTTTCCCGTTGGCGGCCGAACGCGTTTCGGTCCACGGTGGCATCCAAGAGGCCAAGCAATTGAATGTCCTTCTCGGCCACGTCATGGTCGGCGCGTGAGGCCAGCAGGATCATGCCTGCGCACGTGCCAAAGACTGCCAGGTCCTTGCCTCCGCGTTCCATCAGAATGGGTTGGATGCCCGTGGATCGCAGCAATCGGCTGATTGTGGTGGATTCGCCGCCGGGCAAAATGATGCCCTGCAGGCCGTCCATGTCGGAAGCGGAACGGACTGCCCGCACGTTCACTGGCATGCCAAGCGCGTCCGCGGCGCGGTGCAGTGCGTCCTCGTGTTCGCTGACCGCGCCTTGCACGGCGAGGACGCCTACTTCCATGCCGTGATCACCAATTCTCCGCCGTAGCCGATGCTGGAGTAGCCGTTCACTTCCACGGTGATGTCGCCGTCAATGCCAAGCGCCTCGAAGTTGGCAAGCCAAATGGTGGCGATTTCGTTCGTGTATGGGCTGCCGCCGCTCCAGAATTCCACGCCGTCATGGTAGAACGTCATGTCCACGTCGTCCTTTGGCACTTCATCTGGGGCGGTGAGTACGAATTGCACTTTTTCTTCGCCGGTCAGTGTGTAATCGAGTCGGAATTGATTGAGGTCATTCGCGGGGACGGCGCCGGTGAGGAGCCCTTGGTTCAGGGGCAAATCCACTGGCACGGAGGTCTGGAACTCGTTGAGCCCAATGGGCATCGGTTCGCACTGCGCAGTGAACGCAATCCAGGACTCCTCCGTGTTGATGCTGGGGCTTTGGCCGGATGCATCGGGCAGGACCAAGTTGGTGAGCAGGAACCGCAGTTCGTCCTCTGGCTCAATGGGGTAGCCTCCGGCGGGGAGTTCCCAGCCGCCCTCGTACCGGTACTCTTGGCCCGTGGTGACGGT
>JBMZMP010000089.1:0-5594 GCA_049619235.1 Thermoplasmatota archaeon | reverse complement strand
GGTATCACGGTGCCTTGCCAAGGCACCAACTCGGGTTCAAATCCCGGCTCCCGCATTCCTATTTTTCTTTGTTGAGGGCACAATCACGTAGCGTTCCCCTTGGCCTAGGGGTGCTGCGTTGATGCCTCGCCACCAGTGTAAGGTTGCAACGTGAATTTGGTGCGACGCTCGCGGTATCATCCTGCGCGCTGCTATCCCCAAGCCAAATTGTTTTTGGGGGACGTCGGCGCCATGGGAAGAGCGTTTGGTGCAGAGGGTGTTTGGTCCTCATTTGCTTGATGGGTCTTCTGTGTCTGGATCCGATTTCGTCGCAGTTGTTGGTCAGTCTAAAGGCCCAATACCCTTATTCACGGCTCCAAAACTCAACGCGCATTTCCGTGAAAGTGATTGTCCTCCTCGTTGCAACCGTTCTCCTATTGGCCGGGTGCGTGGAACAGAACGAAACCGATGACGTATCACTTCCGCTTGAAGAGGAACCAGGGGTCGTTTCTGAGAAAATCCTGAATGTTTCGCAGGACAAACATTCCTCCGTGCTAACACAGATTTCTTCTCCAGTTTCATTTACTGGGTTCCAGGGCGCAAATTGCGCTGTTTTCAACAAAGGGATTTCAAGAATTGATGAGGGTAACCTTACCGTTGAATGGTCGGGTCCATTGAATGAAGAATTGGAATTGGTTGCAAGCTCTAACCCTGCGCGATTTGTTCAAGGTTCATCTCCGTTGACATTGGACTTGGCTGGTTTGGAACCGGGTGTTCTAGAATTGCGATTCTTACTGCAAACAATTGGGTATGGGGTGATGCATGAGGTTGATTTTGAGATGTCTTGGAATTTTACGCATGATGGGAGAGAGAATCATGTCTGGAGCGAAGCCGACTGCAGAATCCGCCATAACTGATTTCGATTTTTCATCTCTATTCGTCCCCCATATCAAGATTCGTCCCCCATATCAAGGGCCGTCATAGTTAGAAAATGATAGCCACCGCAGCGTCCCGGGTCACTTGGCGTGGTTCCCCAGCAGGCTAGGGCGTCATCGGCGGGATGAGGGCACGGTGGCCAAGTGGTGGAGGGTCCGTTTGCCTCTTTAATGTGGTGTGGCCTGTTTGGTTGTGGTGGAGCGCAAACTTCCGGGTGACGTGGTGGGCCGTGCCGTGGGTCGTGTGACGACTTGGTGCTCGAGGCATGCTGCGTTGGTTGTGATTTTGACGTTGATTTTGACTGGCGTTTTGGCGGTTGGTCTGCGGAACGTGGAGGTTGATCAGGAGTTGAGCGATGGTTTGCCTGAGTCCAACCCGAACAAGAAGGCGCTTGACCGCGTGATGGACAAGTTGCCCGGCGTTTCCTCCTTAGAGGCGGTGTTGTTGGAGTTGGATCCGGCGAAGGCGGGGCCGCTTGGCATCACGGACATTCGGCAGCAGGATGCGATTCGGGCGGAGGAGTTCATTCATGATTGGGTGATGGAGCGCGTGGATGGCATCAGTGGCGGCGTTGGGTTGCATCACGTGGTGAAGCAGGTCCGCGTGGTTGTGAACAACAACGATGAGTCGTACTTCGAAATGCCCTCGGAGGACCCATTGGGCCGCGCCGAGTTTGATGCGTTGTGGACCATTGCGAACAACACGGTCCGTTCCAACATTGAGTTGACCATCCGCAACCCGGATTATCAGTCCACGGTGTTGGTGTTTCAGTTTGAGGGGCCGTATGATACGGATGCCTCGAAGGCGATTGCGGGCAAGTTGACGGAGGCGCTTGGGGCGTACCGGGAGGCGGTTGCAAGCGGCGACGTGCCGGCGCGGTACGACATTTTCAAGGAGCAATACGTGTACAACTTGGGCCCCCAGTCGGGCTTGCACAAGTTCGAGGGGCACATTCGTGAGGAGTTGCCGATTTTTGCGCCTGCTGCGTTTTTGGTCATTTTCTTTTCCATCATGATTGGTCTTCGTCACCCGAAGAGCGCCTTGATGGGCGTGTCCACGCTGCTGGTGGCGGGGGTCGGGACGATTGGGTTCCTGGGCTGGATGAAGGTTCCGTTCACCAGTGCCAATATGAGCATGATTCCGCTCATCATCGGAAACGGCATCGATTACGCGTTGCACGTGCTGAATGAGTACACGGAGGAGCGGAGCAAGGGCAAGTCCATGGAGGAGACGTTCAAGGTGGTGGGTGGCCGGGCCGGCGTTGCCATGGTGCTTGCGACCACCACGAGTGTGGCGGGGATTCTGAGTTTGTTGTTTGCAACGAGCATTGCGTTGCGGCAATTGTCCATCAGCGCCAGCTTCGCGTTGGTGATGGTGACGGTTCTCAGTTTGACGTTCCTTCCGGCGGCGATCACGTTGTTTGGCCGGAACATGAAGGTGCAGTTCAAGCCGAGTTGGTTCATGCGGGGCACGTTCCAAGCGGTCAACAACAACAAGGTGGTGGCGTTGGTCATTTTCTTGGCCATAAGTGGCGTGTTCACGTGGAACACGAGCAATTTGTCCTACTTCACCGACATCACGAGCAGCAATTTCCCAGAGGACGATCAATTCGTGGAGACGTATGAACGGTTGAAGGTCAGGCAACGGGGCAGTGCGGACGAGTTGGTGATTTTGGAGGGGGACTTGACGGATCCTGCAACGCTGGTGTACATCCGGGCGATTGAGGAGGATTTGATGAAGAAGGAGCAGTTTGTCAAGTCGCGGGCGCACGTGAATTCCTTGACGGTGCTTCTTGGGGCGTACGAGCTGTTGGGGAACACTCCGAGCGGCGCGCAGAATCTTCTTGGGACTTCGGTGCCCATTTTCCTAAACGATCCAACCAACGTGCAGTCGCAGGTGGAGGAGGATGACCACGTACGAAACGCGGCTCCGACGGATCGTGCCACCATCGAGGCGGACATTGCGGCCATGCAGGCAAACGTTGCGTGGCGGCCATTGATTGACTTCTTGTACAGCACGGACGGGACCATCACCATCATCGATGTCTTGGTGGATGGCGACCAAGGCGCGCGGGATTTCTCTACGCTGCGGGCCATCAACGAGGCGATTTTGCAAAGCGTCGAGGACAACAAGCACCTCAAGCCGGACGACGTGGATGTGTACGTGAATGGCCTCAGCACGGGGCTGTACCAATACCTAGACTACTCGTTCTACTGGCTCCGCGTGTTGTTCATCGTGAGCGCCGTGGTGGGGACTGTGATGATGTATGCGTTCACCCGCTCGTTCCGGGCCACGCTTGCGTTCTTGGTGCCCATGATGTTCACCACCACTTGGTTCCTTGGCATCTTACCAATTTTCGGCATCCTGGTGGGCATGAGCTTGGTGCTACCAATCATCTTCATCACCAGCATCGGCAGCGATTATGCGGCGCATTTGTCATGGAACATTTTGAAGACCGGCCACCCGGCGCAAGTGTACGAAACCACGGGGAAGGCGATTTTGTTCTCTGCCATCACGGACTTTGGCGCGTTCTTCATTTTCAGCTTCAGCCACTTGAAGGGCGCCGTGCGGGACGTGGCACTCGCCACGAGCTTGGCCATCCTCGCGATCTTCGTGGTGACGATGCTTGTGGTTCCGTTGTTCTTCAATCGTGACGAACCCGAAGAACCACTTCCGAGCCACAAATTGGACAATCTTTAGGCTCCACGTCGAACCAGCGGCCACACCCGGTGCAGCGGGGTTGCCAGTTCTTGGTTCCCGTGATCCCTTTCGTGTTGATGGTTTGGGTGCTAACGCTGAGCCGTGACGCAATGTCCAGCATGGTCATGTCGTCCGTGACGAGGGTTGCGGATTCCTGCAACGCGAGCGCGATGAGGGATACGTCCGCCTCGCTGAGCCGGCCCAAGTTGCCTGCCTGCATGGCGGCCGCTTGCACCTTCTCCGTGGCGTGGCTGCCGGCGCTGCGGATTTGCAGGCCAACGTGGCGCCAGTTTTCGAACCGGCGCGCGTCTTTGCCGCCGCGGGAGATCTCCGCTTCGGCTTCCGGCGTGGTGGCCCAGATTTCTCCTTGTGGGGGTTCTTTTCCTCCGAGGAGCAGGCTTGTGTCCAGGATGAGCACGCACGAGGATGGCACAAACAGGCTAAAATTGCGACGGCCATGGGCGATTGTGGCGCTCCGCGAATTGGGACTCATTTTGGTCCTCTCCCTTCTGCCACCGTTGCTGTTTGCAATCGGTGTTCGTAACCGGGAAAACTTCCAGCGTGAGCCCTTGCGCATCGTCTTCCGGGCGTTCCTGTATGGGGGCACCATTGGGGCGGGCGCCGCTTTCATCCTGAACACGTTGTTTGGAACCGCCGCCGCGCGGTACCTAGACGTTCCCATCGAAAGCATCCTCCTCACCGCGGTCGTGGCCGCGCCTTTGTTCGAAGAACTGGTGAAGGCGACCGGTTTGCCTACGGCAAAGAAATGGATCCGGGAATGGGAAGACGGCATCGTGTATGGGGCCGCAGTGGGCCTTGGTTTTGCAGCCACTGAGAACGTGCTGTATGGCGTCACGGCCCTCCTGGACGATGGCACCAGCGCCGCCGTCTCCACGGTCATCCTTCGAACCGTGACCAGCACCATTTTGCACGCGGCAACCAGTAGCTTGGTGGGCTTTGCGTACAGCCTGGCGTTCCTGCGCGATCGCCCCGTGGTGGAAATCCTTCCCGCGTACTTGCTGGCGGTGTTCATTCACGCCGTATACAACTTCACAGCCATCCGGTCCACGCTCCTCATGTTTGCCTTGTCGGCTGGAGTGGTGTGGATGATTTTCCTGTACATGCAGAAGCAAATCACGCGCCTGGATGCCTTGCCCCATGGGCGCTGGCACCGCGACGGCTATGAATGAGTCCCAATTGGGCGCAAACATGACCAAGGTCGGCTTTGTTGGCGCAGGCACCATCGGCGCAAACAGCATTTACTCCACGCTCGCTCTCACGGACCGCATCGACGAAATCGCAGTGGTTGACATCAGCGAAGACGCAGCCGTCGGTCGCGCCCTCGATTTGAACACCGCAAGCGTCGCCTTTGGCCGCCGCACCCGCGTCAGTGGCAGCACCGACTACAGCACCCTCAAGGGCGCCGACATCGTCGTCGTCAGCGCCGGCATGCCCCGCAAACCCGGCATGACCCGCTTGGACCTCCTCAACATCAACGTGGGCATCATCAAGGGCATCTGCAAGGAAGTCAAGGAAGTCGCCCCCGACTGCATTTTCCTCCTCGTCACGAACCCCGTGGACGTGCTCCTGTACGTTGCCTTCAGGGAACTGGGCTTCCCCCGCGAACGCATCCTCGGCATGAGCAGCCTGCACGACTCCGCACGCCTCACCGACATCGTCCGCGACCTCGCAGACGACCGCAGCGTCCGCGCCACCATCCTCGGCGAACACGGCGAAACCATGTTCCCAACCCCAAGCCTCAGCAGCCCGGAACTCGCAAGCATGGACTGGGATGACCTCGAAACCCGCACCCGTGGCCGCGCCATGAGCATCATTGAGAAAGTGGGCGCAACCGCGTACGCGCCCGGCGCCTGCACTGGCCGCATGGTCAAGGCGCTCCTCGAAGACACCCACGAGGAAATCCCAAGCTGCGTCATCTTGGACGGCGAATACGGCCACAGCGAAGTGGCAACCGGCCT
>JBMZMP010000088.1:0-5713 GCA_049619235.1 Thermoplasmatota archaeon | reverse complement strand
CTGCGATCCCCTGCCTCCACGAGGAACATGGCGAACACCTGTCCACCGAACCGGTCCTGGACTGCGTTGAGGTTCACGAATGCGGAGGCTTCCAGGTCATCAGGGAAGTCAATTTGGTCCTCAACGCTCACGAATGATGCGGCGACAAACAATCCTGTTGTCAACAGCAGCATCACGGCGAGGGTCTTTTTGCGGTGTCCAAAAACCACGGCCGTTGCGTGTTCCATGGCACGCTCGAAGGGCAAGCGAACGGTGCGTGGTTTCTTCCGACGGAGCCGGTACAATGCAGGCAACAGTAGGAAGCCCAGCAAGAACGCGTACAATGCTCCACTTCCAATGAGAAGGCCCCAGATTCGAATCTGTGGCACGTTGCTGACAAAGAAGGAGCCGAAACCAATCAACGTTGTCGCGGCCGTGTAGAATACGGGCAGACCCACTTGTTCGCCCATTCGTTTGAATCGCAACGCCTGCGACTCACTTTGTGGTCGCTCACGGTACGCGTACACAATGTGCAGCATGTAGTCGATGCCGAGGCCCAGAAGGAGCGGCATCACGATGAAACTGGGTGGCGCCAAAGGTTCGCCGACCCAAGCGACGGTTCCATACGCCATGATGACCGCAAGCAAAACGGTCAGGAGTGGAATGGCAACGTCCTGGAATCGCCGAAACAGGATGGAGAGGATGACCAGGATTGTCACCAAGGAGAGCGGCATCAGGAACGCAACGTCGCCCCCGGCACTTTCTTGGTTGTACAGTTCCACGTAAATGACCCCGGCGGCCACCGGAGACGCGTCGCTTTGTGCGGCAGCTGCATCGAGTGCAGCCGTCATTGCGGGGATGTCTTCCACTGGCGGGAACGAAATTCGCAGAAGCAGGGCATCCTCTGCGATGAACGCTTCCCCCGCCTGAGTGCCTTGCAATTGTGCGGCTGCCGACGTGATCTCATCGTCTGTGAGGGTTTCGAATGCTCCCTTCATGGCCTCGATGACAGTGGTGAGGCTCTGCACTTCGGTCACGCCGTCCACCGCTGCGGCTAGGGCCATGTCCGCGTGCACTTGCCGAAGCAAGTCTGCGTCGGTGGGGTCAGGAGTCACGTACAGGAAGAACGCGTTTTCTGATTCGCCCCAGATTTCTTCGATTTGCCGCTGCACGTCCAATGCGGGGAGGTCGTCGGGGACAAACAGTTCACTGATGCGCCCCTCTTCCGCTTGGCTCATGCCGGCGCCGAGGCCAGCAACCAGTACGAGAGACAGGAGAATCGCAAGCGCGGGGTGTGCGGCACTCCAGGAGGCGAGCCGGGCGAACGGGTTCTTCACGCTCGGCCACTTTATTCGCCCCATAAGGGCTTGCATCTTCAGTCTCGCCCGTGCATGGCATCACCGCGACGCGCGGCTTCGGATTGGGTGGCGCCGTTACCCGACCACTTGTTCCCACTTCTTCAGTTCCAGAACCGAAGAGAGGGACTTGCCACGGCGAATTTCTTCCCGGAGGCGGTTCTCTTTCTCATGGACCTCCAGGGAGCGGTTGGCAATTTCCTGCGCGTGCTCCTGGGGCACAACGACGACGCCCATGTCGTCTGCGATGATCCAGTCGCCGTTGCGGACTGTTTGACCGCCGCACTTGATTTCGAGGCCAATTTGTCCGTGCCCTTTTGGTTCGCCGGCGTTGGGGACCACCCATCGGCTCCACACCGGGAATTCCATGTCTCGGATGTCGTCGATGTCTCGAACGGCGCCGTCCGTGACCAGGCCTGCGATGCCACGTTGCACGCAGCTGGTGCTTGCGAGTTCGCCCCACATGGCGGTTTGGCCGCCGCGTTGGTCAATCACGAGCACTTCACCGGGTTGGGCAACGTCGATGGCTTCCACGGTTTTGGCCCAGTCGCCGTCAGCCGTGAACACCGTCACGGCTCGCCCTGCGATGCGTGGGCCCGATTGGCGGGCGAGGATGCCCGCGTCCATGGCGCCTTTGCGGTGCATGGCGTCGCTGATGTTGCTGGTGCTGCATTGAAGGAACGCTTGCCGTAGGTCTTCCTTGCCGTAGCGTTTGAAGAGTTCGGAGGGGATGATTTTCTCGTCCGTGATGGCCTCGACGAGCTTGGCGGCTTCTGCTTGTAGGTTTTCGGCCTTGGTGAGGGCGCCTCCCACGATGAGAACACTTGCTCCGGCGGCCACACAGGGGCCCACGGTTTCCGTGTTGAGCCCACCCGCCACCATGACGGGGATGCTGACGCTTTCTGCGATGGCGCGAAGGAGTTCAAGGGGGGACGAACCGGTCATTTGTTCGTCGATGCCCATGTGCAAGCACACATAGTCGCACCCTAGTGCCTCCGCTTCCTTTGCGCGGGCAACTTTGTCCTTCACGCTGATGAGGTCCATGTACACCTTGGCGCCGTATTTCCGAGCCGCCTTGACCGCTTCCTCGAAGGTCTCGTCGCTTGCTGCGCCCAGGATGCCAATGACGTCAGCGCCGGCTTTTGCAGCGATTTCCACTTCAAACGCGCCCGTGTCCATGGTTTTCATGTCCGCCACGATGGTTTGGCCGGGGAATTCCTTCTTGAGGATGCGGACCGCGTTGAGGCCTTCTGCTTTGATGAGGGGCGTGCCTGCTTCCACCCATTCGGCGCCACCCGCGACGGCCTCTCGGGCGTAGCCGAGCGCGCGCTCCATGTTGACTTCATCAAGGGCAATTTGCAGCACAGGGGCCATGGAGCAGGCAACGAGGCCCACGTTTCAAGGTTGGCCACCCACAACGGCTAAGGCGGCCACCCAAAATGGCGACTCATGAAGCAATTCCTCATGGCGGCACTCCTTGTCGTCGTAGCCGTTTCTGGCTGCATCGACAACAGTGACGACCCAGACACGCCCGGCGGCACCGAATCCACCACGCAAATGGTGGCCGTCGCCCCAGATCAAACCATCTTCGAAGGCACCATCCTCAACGACCACGCACTCGGTGCCACGGGCCACGTCGGCCACACCCTCCCCGAACTGCACGAAGGCAGCGAAGGCCTGAGCCTCCTCTCCATGACCACCATGAGCGACGGCATCGTCGGATACGGCAGCGCCTTTGCAGAAGTGGACGTGGTTGGCGATCTCGCCCTCGTCAGCTCCATCTTCGGCAGCCGCGGCGTGACCATTTTGAACGTCAGCGACCCAAGCAACATGGTCACCCTCAGCCACATCTACAACATGGATGACAACTGGGACGCCCGCTTCAGCCTCGACGGCCTGTACTTGTTCCTCGGATGCCAAGGCAGCGGTGCCTTCGACTGCACCACCATCAGCGTCAACGGCGAAGAGGAGCTCATCAACGGCGGCCTCGTCTGCGCAAGCATCGCCACGTGCCCCGGCGGCATCGCCGTGTTCGACATTGGCGACCCCACGAACCCATCCTTCGTTTCCTACCTGGAAATGGGATTCACCCACAACGTGTTCACGTTCATGGTGGACGACAAACACTACGTCATGAACGAAGGCGGCACCATTGGTGAATTCGACCCCGCCACCCGGGAATTCGAAGTCATCAGCAACGCAATTGATGCAAGCCGACACGACATTGCCGCGCAAGTGCACCCCATCACGGGCCAAACCCTGCTGTACACTGGAAACGGCGGCGGCATGGTCATCTGGGACGTCTCCAATCCCTTTGAACCGGCACTGATTGGTGCCATTGAATCCGGCGGCGACGTACCCCCCATGTGGCACGAGCAAACCCCAATGCCTTGCCTCTTGGACGGCCGCCACATCACCATTGGCGCCGGCGAATCCGGCAGCGGCGTCCCCGACCACATCGCAGTGGTCGACACCACGGACCCCACCACGCCGATCTACCTCGGAAAATGGGTTCTTCCGGATGCAGCAAGCATCACTGCCCAGCAAAACTACCGGTTCAGCCTCCACAACATTGACGGAAACTGCCAAGGACAAGTGGCGATTGGTCACTACCACGCCGGTGTTTGGGTGTTCGACGTCTCCACAGAGGAACGCCAAGCGGCGCCCGTGACCCTCGGTTACTACCAGCCCCACGAACGGGTCGTGGAACCAAGCTACTCCCCAGTCATGACGGCACCCATTGGCGCAGTCATCACCCTGGACACCCCCAATGTGTGGGCGGCCATGTGGAGCGACGACGGTGAAACACTGTTCATCCCGGACATGACCACCGGCCTGTACGCCTTGGCCCCCACCTGGGACTACGAACCAATCAGCTAAGCATCAAACCACAAGGTGGCCGTTGTGCCAACGCCGGGAGTGGACTCCATTTCCAGGCGACCCACCTTGGCCATGATGCGATAGCAAGTGGCAAGTCCGATGCCATACCCTTCTCCTTCAAACTCTTTTTTGACACGTTCCAACGTCTCCGAGTCCATTCCGCGGCCGTTGTCTTGAATCCGGATGAACGCACCTCCATCGTGCACGCCCCCATCCACGGAAACAGTGACCGGCGCCTTCCGAACGCCCGCCTTGATGGAGTTCCCAATCAGGTTCTGCAGCACGGACCGGAGGGGGCTGAGTCCAAGGCCCACAGTGGGAAGCGGCTCGGAAGACACGATTGCCTTGTGTGCCGCAATCTCAGCGGAAAGGTCTTCCAACACCCCTTCGAGGGCCGCGTTTGCGTCAGTGGACTCCCGTGAGGAAGCACGCGCCTCTTCCAAGATGCGGAGGATTTGTTCATCGATCCGTTTGACGGTCCGTTGCATGCGGGGAATCTCCTCGCCGTCGTCCCGAAGAGAAAGCAGGTGCAGATTCAGGTTCAGGGTGCTCAATGGACTCCGCAAGTCATGGCTCAAGACGCGGGCGTACCGCTCCAAGCCATCATGGGCTTCTTGCAACGCGGTTTCTTGCCGGTGCAACTCGTCCATCAACGCGTTGAACTGCACGGCCATGCCCTGGATCTCATCATCGCCTCCAAGATCCATCCGGCGGCCCCAATCTCGTTGCCGGGTGCGGGACTCCATGTCCCGCTTCGCGATGCTGATGCGGTTCAAGACGTACTTCTTCACAAAAATGGCGCTCACAAAGACGAACGCCAAGGAAATCAACGTGATGCATCCAAGCAGGAAAAAAATGCTCTGCCAGCCCCCCTCCGTGATTTCACGACTCATTTCGACGCGAATGGTTCCATGCGACTCCCCGTCGGGTCCATACAAGGGAACGTATCCAGCGAGCACGTCCCCCTCCAGGTGAACCCCCGCTTGCTCGCCGTTTTCCCAGACTCCGGCCAGCCCGGCCCTGGATGCGAGTTGCGAAAAATATGCAGCATCCATTTCCCGGAGAACCACGAGAACCGCGGTCTGATTCCCGATGCCGAGCGATTTTGCGCCTACGATGTACGCAGCGTCACCTTTCATGAAATGCGCTTTTGGCGTGCCAAAGGGGTCGAAGTCAGAGAGGGACGAGTTTGCAAGGAGGGAGAAAATTGGCAACGTTGAATTGAACAATTCTCCCGTGGTCAAATTCACCTCTTGCCCGAGCACAAACCCATCCACTACGAAAGCGAATGCGCTGACCTGATTCGCGTTGACCAAGTCAATGGTCAATTGGCTGGTATCCGTGGCATTCGGCGCGGCGATAAGAATCTGCGCGATTTGCGTGAATTCTGTCACGGTGGCTCGCATCTGCAGCAAATCCGCCTCCAATTGGGCTTCAAGCACGTCCAGCCGCGCCTCGGCATTCGATTGTTCCACCTCCTGGAAATCTTGGTTCAATAC